>JAYTWO010000595.1:0-5540 GCA_043743415.1 Planctomycetota bacterium | reverse complement strand
TCAGCACCGTCATGAAACGCCGCAGCTGCGCCTGGAACGATGCGTTCCTGCTCGAAACAGTGCTGGGGATCACGGAATAGTACGCGCTGGCCCTGCCCCTTCTTGACGGATGACAACGAAAACTACAAGACCGCAGCTCAAATGGTCATCTCGCAGCTTCGTAGCGAGGCGTTTTCATTTGCTCGCAAGCTGGACGCCACGGCTTGCTGGTCATTGGACAGCGATGTCTTGCCGCCCGCCAATGCGTTGCGGTGCATGGGGGCGATGCTGGAATTCGACAACGGGTATTATGGAGTCTCGTCGTGCCCGTACCCGAATGCGTCTTTTCTGGGGGGCCGAGGCACGCCGCAGAATCCGATCTGCGAGGACTTTCTCCCGTCGGAGCGAAGACTTCCAGACGACCTGAAAGCCCAATGGGAGCTTCATGACACGAATTACTCCCAGAAATTCGGCGCTGCATCCAAAGAAGAACGCGACGCCATGACGAAAGAACGCACGGAACTCATGAAGAAAATTCGCGGGTGTCCGCCCGACGGCAATATCTGGGAAGTGATCGGCAAGCACGGGTGGAGGCGTCGCGGCTGGCTCGATAACGCCTACCCGGCCATCGGCAAGGGAGCTGTCCTCCCCAGCGATTGGTGCGGATTCGGCTGCACGCTGATGGGGCGAGCTGCCCTGGATGTCGCCAATTTCGATGGATACGACGGCGAGGGAACCGAAGATCTCTACATCTGCTGGAAGCGTTGGACCCCCGCTGGAATTCGGATCAATGTGATCCCTCATTGCCCGTGCGACCACGTGATCTGGGAAAAGAAAAAGGGCGGCGATGTCGAGAAATACACGCTGCACGAAACGTCCCATGAACAAGAGGGCGAATACATCGGCCATCTGCGTGTCCACCAGCGGCCCGTCACCGCGCACAACGGGTTCATCACGGCGATCCCCCCTGTCAAGCCGTAGAAAGCCAATTCCTGCTTTTTCTCCATTTCAGTCCTGATTACTCTTGAAATTTGGAAACAGCATACCTAAAATCACTCCAGCTTATACGAAATGAGAACCAATGGTTCAGTTTTCACCATTGCGGGGCCACGCCATGAAGTTCGACTGGTTGAACGGGTTGAAGCGGAGCTTCGCGGCGTACGGTCGACAGGCTGGCTTTGGAAAGCCGACCCGGCGGCGGAAGATGTCGCGGGATACTGTGGTCGCCCTAGAGAGTCGCGTGCTGCTCAGCGGCGAAAACGGCGAAGACCCCAACGCTTCCGGTGGCAACTCGGGCGACCCCGGCTCGGGGGGCAGTTCCAGCGGAGGAACTACGCAAAGTCAAAGCCAGTCCAGTTCCTCAGATTCAGCCTCGGCCAGCGTGTCGTCCGGGAACTCGAACATGTCCGTTTCCGTCTCGACCTGGGCAGCTGGACCGACATCCTCTGGCGGCGCTAGCAGCTACAACTCGGCGAGTTGCGATTGCAACTCCAGTGTGTCGAACTCTACAATCACTGTCACGACCTCGACAGCTGTGACGGGCTATTCGAGTGCATCGAGCAGCGGCACCGTGACGACCCAGACCTACGGCAGTGCCACCACCAGCGGGACCACTGACACCTATACTTATGGCAGCGGTAGCACCACGACAGTCACCTCCGGCAATAGCAGCGTGTCGAGCAGCGGCACGGTGACCACCCAGACTTGGGGCAGCTCGGCCACTAGCGGCACGACGGAAACCTGGACCAGCGGCAGCGGGTCCACCACCACCGAGACTTCCGGCACGATTTATTCCTCTGGCACCGACACCACCACAAGCGAAAGCTGGGGCAGCGTGACCACCAGCGGCACCGCCGACACTTGGACCAGTGCCAGCGGCTCCGCCACCACCGACACCACCGGCTACACCAGCGCCTCTGGAACCGTCACCAGCACCAGCGAAAGCTCGTACAGTACGTCGATAAGCTTAACCTCCTGCACCACGGTACCGACTAAGATCGTGGGCACACTCACTCTCGACGGTGACGCGACTTCGAGTGCCGCGAAGGGCATGTTCACGCCCGAGGGTGAGACCACGGAGCGGGAAACGACGGATGCGGAACTCATCTATTGGAAATATTACTACAAGCAATACGACGGGCCCACACAGTTCACAGCGGAGTACACGGTCAATCTCAACGCTGACGGCACGTTCAATCCTACCGGCAGCACGATCAAGTTCACCACCGTGAACTACACGTCCCGATATAAATTGACAGTCCGGGACAGTCTTTCGGATGCTCAACAGGCTGAGGAGGAGGCAAAAGGTTTTACCGTTTACAGGGAAGGCGGCAAAGTCTACATCCTCAAAAAGGCAACGCTATTGCCGTATGTATGGCCGACGCTGTCGATCCCGATTACGGAAGCCACTTTGGTGGATGGTAAACTCCATTCGTTCAAGTTCAAAGGCGACTGGTACAGCAACCTGCCGACCGGCTTTATCGATAAAGGTGTTGAGGGTGCGATTGATTTGGCAAAGTGTACAGCGGAGTTTACGGCGAAATATCAAGAGCCGTACAGTGGCTCGATCGGTACGTATGTGACAACGGGTAAGATTAAGAACTAGGCATTCCCCGAGTTGATCTAGGCAGGACTGGGCAGAGTTATCCAGCAGAAGCTGTCATGACTTTCCCGTCCCATTCGAAAGAAGCAGGTGCATGATGTCCCGATTCTTGTTGGCCGTGACCATTCTGAGCTATGCGCTCACCTCGATGGCCCTGTCTACGGAAGTGCCTGAGAACTCCTCGTCTGCGAATCCCGCTCCTGCGAACGCGGGTCCCGTTTACGCCAAGCTCATCTGGCCCGTTGACGCTGCCACTCCTGCTGTTGAGGGAGACCGCCCCGTCATCGAATCCTGGATTGTCAAGAGCATCGACGTGGATCGGCGTCAGGCCAACTTCAGGGCGGTGACCGCATGGGTGCCGCTCGTCGAGGATCCCTTCGATGGCACGGACCTGTGGGACGGAGGGTTAGACGGTGTGGCATACGCGTGCCCCGTTAGCGCAGACATTACCGAACGCAGAGACGGCTGGATCAAGATCGATATCGATGGGGGGACGCCTGCCGGAGGCAGAACCACGGTGACACTCCAGGACGAACCGGGAAGCCGTGAGGTGGACCCAATCACCCAGGCCGAGACGAAACGCGGAATGCCCCACGTAGCCATCTTCGTCGGACTACCAGTTAGGTAGAAAGGTTTGAGGCTTACGCGGGGTGGCCCAGACGTGGCTTTGAACGTCTGGGTGATGTAGGATCAAGAGGGCCAAACCCGCCGAAGCTGTCATCACTCCCCGCGGGGTGGCACAGGTTGGCTCGCTTTGTAGCCTACCTGTGTGCCTTGGCACATGAGATTCGATGGCGATACGATTCCTCTGAGCATACCTCTTCCGGCTGCGCCGCCCCGGTAGGCTCAAAGCAGCCAACCGGGGCCACCCTACGGTCAAACGATGTCATATAATCGCACAGTTCTTGTTGTGTTTGCATCGGACTCGCTATCTACAAAGATTTGGGAGTACTAGTCATTGTCGTTCACGGTTATGAAGTTCCTTCAATGGTCGGCTCACCGATATCTGATGGTTTCGGGAGTGATTCTGGCGTTGGTAGCTGCTTGTTGCCTGATTGCAGGGCGTGTTGCGCCACACCATCGAGTGCGCCACGTGCATCCACATTTCGTATTCGTGTCATTCTGGAAACGTGAGTCAGGCGATTGGCACTTACAGCATGGATTTGTTCGCCAAAGGGCAGGGTTGGACTTCGAAAGAATCCAGTCTTGGTCAATGTTTTCTTCATTCGAGGATCATCAGTTCGAGCTGGGTGTAAATCAGAACAATGCTCATTTGGACGCTGCTGGAGTGACATTCAATGGTTCATTGCTGGATAGATCGCATGATCCAATTTGGCTCTTGTCAGTTGACGGAACTGCGAAACCTCTTGTGTGTCATTCGCTTAAAACTGTGACTTCCAACCCAGATGGGGCGACGATGATTTGGTTGGATTCCATCGAGTGGAAAGACAACGTGCTACCACAAGTTGATCCGGAATACGCAAAGGTAAATCAACAGATGCGTGTGCCATCTCGGTAAGATCGTATGTATGCCTTGCAAGATTCAGCTGCGGGGTGGCCGAGGCGCTCAAAGCCACGTCAGAGCCACGCCGGTCAACTTGTTCCCCTCGCGAACCCGCACGCGCAGCCGGTTCTCACCGCGCTGCACGGCGTTCGTCACATCGAGCGTCTGGAGCTGCACAAACGGGGCGACCTCCAGCACCTCGGTGTCATTGATCGCCACAGTGGCAAAGCAGAAGTCGGCTGCGAATTTGAGTGTTGCCTGCTGGACGGGGGCCTCCGCCGAGAACGAGCGCACGAGGTCGACTGGTGGCGAGTTCGATGTGGAACTGCTGATCCAGTGCGGGCTCGCGGGAGAGTCCGCGGCGATGACGGAAGAGCAAACCCAACACAACCAGGCGGCGATCCAGCAGTGACGCATCGGGCACCTCATTTCAGCAAAGCGAAAGAATGTCGCACGACGCTCCGCGTCGTGAATGACGACGCGGAGCGTCGTACCACATTATTCAATCCCGGCCAGCTTAGTCGCTCGCGCGACCCGGCCGACACTCAGTAGATACGCCGCCGTGCGCAGCGGCACCTTCTTCTCAATGGCGATGTTCCACACATCGTCAAAGGCCCGCGTCATCTGCTTGGCCAGCTTCTCGCGAACATCGGCCAGCTCCCATTTGAAGTGCTGGCGGTTCTGGACCCACTCGAAGTAGCTGACGGTGACGCCACCCGCGTTGGCCAGGATGTCGGGCACGACGACGAGTTCGCGTTGGTGGAAGATCTCATCCGCTTCGGGCGTGGTCGGGCTATTGGCGGCCTCAATGATGATCTGGGCGCGGACGCTCGGAGCGTTGTCCCCGGTCAGGACACCGCCCAGCGCCGCCGGGATCAAGACCTCGCAATCGCAGGCGAGCAGCTCGGCGTTAATGATCGGAGTGCCGCCGGGGAAGGACGACACCTTCTCGGCGGGCTGGGCCACATGCGATTGCAGGGCTGGTATGTCGAGCCCCTGGGCGTTGTAGATCCCCCCCAGCACGTCCGACACGGCGACCACCCTGGCCCCCATGTCGTGCAGGATTTTGGCGGCAAACGAACCGACGTTCCCGAACCCCTGGATCGCCACGCTGATCCCCTTCAGCGGGCGGTTGAGCCGCTTGAGCGTGGCCTGCAAAATGATCGCCACGCCGCGACCGGTCGCCTCCTCGCGGCCATCGATCCCGTGCATCTCGACCGGCTTGCCCGTCACGCAGCCGGGGCTGTAGCCGTGGTACTTTTCGTACTGGTTTTCGATCCAGGCCATGACCTGGGAATTGGTACCCATGTCGGGAGCAGGGATGTCCCGGTCCGGGCCGATGACCTCGTGAATCTCGTCGATGAACTTGCGGGTGATGCGTTCCAGTTCGCCGGGGCTGAGCGTCTTCGGGTCGACCGAAATCCCGCCCTTGGCACCCCCGTACGGCAGGTCGAC
>JAYTWO010000594.1:0-6425 GCA_043743415.1 Planctomycetota bacterium | reverse complement strand
TCAGCACCGTCATGAAACGCCGCAGCTGCGCCTGGAACGATGCGTTCCTGCTCGAAACAGTGCTGGGGATCACGGAATAGTACGCGCTGGCCCTGCCCTGAGTTCGCAAAACAAAACCAGTGAAGGCGCTGGGACTCGAACCCAGGACCTACGGATTAAAAGTCCGGCGAACAGCTGACAAATCCCATAGAAAAACTGCTGTTTCCTCCCCAGTGATGCCTCCCATGATGCCCAGTGATTCGAAGCTGGGGGGCGATGTCGAACTGGACCGGGTTGTCAGAGCATGGCCGACACTGCCTCCGCATTTGCGGTTGGCGGTGCTGGCTCTGATTCAATGTGCGGAGTCCTGAGCCGACTGCCAGAAAGCCACTACAGCAACCAAACCCACTCGGCAGATTCCCGCGTCCGGGATGCCTACCCCTCATTTTGCCCGCCTCTCATCTCTTCATCGGTAGACTGCTCGCTACTCCTGGATGTCGATTGCTGGCTATCATCATTCGTCTCAATCAGCAATTGACCACGGATGACGATGGGGCCATGTCAGATCACGAGTCCGAAGCCCAGACACGCCGAAAACGCATCGACCCGCAGCTGAAGGCTGAGGGCTGGGAGATCATTCCGTATTTCGAGGGGATGCCGACCGGCGGTCTGACGAATCATGCGGTCGAGGAGTTCGAGACCGCGAACGGTCCCGCCGACTATGCCCTGTTCCTCGACGGTCAGATCGTCGGAGTTATCGAAGCCAAGAAAGTCTCGCGCGGAGCTGCGGGCATCCTGACCCAAGCCGAACGCTACGCCAGCGGGATCACCGCCAGCCCGCACAACTTCCGGGGGCGGCGCGTCCCGTTTCTGTACTCGACCAACGGGCAGGAAATCTACTTCCACGACGTGCGGGAGGAACTTGCGGTTTCCCGGTCGATCAAGAAGTTCCACACGCCAGACGCTCTCCGGGGGCTGCTCGCTCACCACCTGTCGGAGTCCTGCAAATGGTTCGGACTGAATCCCGACTTCCCCACGGGATTCCGTCCGTACCAGATCGAAGCGAACCAAGCCACGGAAAACGCCATCGCACAACACAAGCGGGCGTTACTGCTCGCGATGGCCACCGGGACCGGGAAGACGTTCACCGTCGTCAGCCAGTGTTACCGGTTGCTCAAGTCTGGGACCGCCAAACGGATTCTGTTTCTGGTTGACCGCCGCGCTTTGGCGGCGCAAGCGGTCCGAGCATTTGCGGAGTTCGAACCCGAGCCGAACCTACGCTTCGACAAGATCTATGAAGTCTATGGCGGAAAGTTTCAGAAGGGCGATTTCGGCGACGATGAACCCTTCGACTCGAAGACGATGCCCGAAGACTATCTGCTCCGCCCGGAGCCGAAGCACGCCTTCGTCTACATTTGCACAATCCAGCGTCTGGCTAGTCAGATACTCGGAAGAGAGGCCGGCTTTTCCGGTGACGGAGACGATTTCGACCCGGACATCAAACAACTCGACATCCCGATTCACGCCTTCGATGTCATCATCGCCGACGAATGCCATCGAGGTTACACAGCCAGCGAGCGGGCCATCTGGCGGGAAACTCTCGAACACTTTGACGCCATCAAGATCGGACTGACTGCCACTCCGGCCAAACATACGACCGGATACTTTACCGATCTGGTTTTCACCTACACGACGGAACAAGCGGTTCGCGATGGCTATCTGGTCGACTTCGATCTGGTCAAGGTGAAGTCCGATGTCCGCATCAACGGCATGTTCCTCAAGGAAGGGGAACTGGTCGAACGTATCGACCTGGATGCCGGGAAGTCCACGGTCCGACGCGAGTCGCTCGAAGACGAACGGGAGTTCACCTCGACGGAAGTCGAACGGGTCGTCACTTCCCCCGACTCAAACCGGAAGATCCTGGAGGAGATCAAACAGTACAGCGACGCTCACGAAGAACGCTACGGGCGATTCCCGAAGACGCTGATCTTTGCTGCAAACGATATCGAGAAGACCTCCCACGCTGACGAACTGGTCGCCATCGCTCGCGATGTCTTTGGCCGGGGCGATGACTTTGTCGAGAAGATCACGGGCAAAGTCGACCGCCCCCTTCAACAGATTCGAAAGTTCCGGAATCTCCCCAGCCCGGCGGTTGTCGTCACGGTCGATCTGTTGGCCACCGGGGTCGATGTTCCGGCCATCGAGTACATCGTCTTTCTGCGTCCGGTGAAGTCCCGCATTCTGTTCGTGCAAATGCTCGGAAGGGGAACCCGGAAATGTGACGACATTCACAAGTCTCACTTCACCGTCTTCGACTGTTTCGATGGGACGCTGTTTCAATACTTCAAAGACGCGACCGATGAGTCTGATGAAGCCAACCTGGACGAACCGACGCGCACGATGGCCGAAGTCATCGACGACATTTGGGCCAACCGGGACCGGGACTACAACATTCGCTGTCTCGTCAAGCGGTTGCAGCGTATCGATAAAGATATGGCCCCCGAAGCTCGCGAGCAGTTCGAAGCGCTCGGCATCCCCGAAGGCGACATCGGCAAGTTCGCCGCCCAACTGCCAAGCATTCTGAAGAACCAGTTCGCCACCGTCATGCAGACCCTCCGAAATCCCCAGTTGCAAGAGGGGCTGGTCAAGTACCCTCGCCGGGCGAGGTCGTTCTTCCGGGCCATCGAGAACGTCGATTCCGTATCGTCCGAATACCTCATCCGAGATGGGCAAGGGAATCAGTACAAGCCGGAAGACTATCTGAACCTGTTCGCTCGCTTCATCCGCGACAATCCCGCTCAGATCGAAGCCGTCCGGATTCTCCTCGAACGACCCGCCGACTGGAGTACCGAAGCCCTCAAGGAACTTCGCCAGAAGCTCACAGCTGCCCCCGAACGCTTCACGGTCGATGTCCTGCAAAAGGCGCATCAGATGCGATACCAAAAGGCACTGGTCGACATCATCTCGATGGTCAAGCATGCCGCCGCTGAACAGAATCCACTCTGGACCGCTGCCGAGCGGGTCGAGGCTGCCATCGGGCGAGTCGGTGTCGGACGCACCTTCACCCCCGAACAGCAGCAATGGCTCGACCGCATCCGCCAGCATCTCATCGCCAATCTGTCGATTGACCGGGACGATTTCGACTACATTCCCACGCTCGAAGGAGCCGGGGGCTGGGGCAAGGCGAACCGAGTCTTTGATGGTCGCCTTGATGAGTTGCTTACCCAGATCAATCGGGCGATTGCGTCCTGACCCGTCCCACGCTTCACAGTTTGCCCTGTCTCACCCCTCGAAAGCCCTCCCCCCTCATGTCTGATGTCGTCTCCAAGCTCTGGGGCTTTTGCCACACTCTCCGCCACGATGGCATCGACTACGGCGATTACATCGAGCAGATCACCTTTCTGCTGTTCCTCAAAATGGCCGACGAAAAGGGGGTCGAGATTCCGCCGGGATGCGACTGGCCGACGCTGCGCGACAAGTCTGGAACTGAGCTGACCGACTTCTATATCGATCTGCTCCGCAAGCTCGCCAAGCAGCCGGGGATTCTGGGAGACATCTACGCCGAAGCGCAGTCGCGGTTCAACAATCCAGTCAACCTCAAACGGCTCATCAATCTGGTCGACGAAATCGAGTGGACTACGCTGGGGGTCGATGTGAAGGCCGCTGCCTATGAAGGACTCCTCGAACAAGCTGCCAACGAAGGCAAGAAGGGGGCCGGGCAATACTTCACCCCGCGCGTCCTGATTCAATCGATCGTGGCTGTCATGCAGCCTGACCCGCGAACCAGTCGCGAGTTCACAGTCTCCGATCCGGCGTGCGGAACCGGGGGCTTTCTGGTGGCTGCGCATGAATGGCTGGTTCACGAGTCGAAGGGGGCCATCGAGCGCGATGTCGCCAAACGCCTCAAAACGAAAACTTACTTCGGTCAGGAACTAGTCGCCCGCCCCCGGCGGATGGCTCTGATGAATCTCTACCTCCACGGCGTCGAACCGCAGATCAAACTCGGCGACACCATCTATGACCAGCCCTCCAGCCAACGGTTCGATTGCATCCTGACCAATCCTCCGTTCGGGACCAAGGGAGCCAATCAAGCTCCGACTCGCGATGACTTCACCATCGAGACCAGCAACAAGCAGCTGAACTTCATCCAGCATGTCGTCACGGTCCTCAAGCCGGGGGGCCGGGCGGCGCTGGTCCTTCCGGATAACTGTCTGTTCGAGGGCAAGGCGGGCGAGGTCTTTGAAATCCTGATGAAGTCCTGCAACCTGCATACGGTCCTGCGGCTGCCACGCGGGACGTTCACCCCCTACAGCCAAGGAGTGAAAGCCAACGTCATCTTCCTGCAAAAGGGACGCCCGACCGAACATGTCTGGATCTTCGACGCCCGGAGTAATGTCCCCGGCATCACCAAGAAAGACCGCCCGCTGACCCGCGCCCACTTTGCCGAGTTCGAACAGTGTTACGGGACCGACCCGAACGGACTGAGTAAACGCAAAGACTTGGGCGAGACCGGACGGTTCCGCAAATTCCACGTCACCGAGATCGCCGACCGGGCGTACAAGCTCGATGTCACCTGGCTCAAGGACGACTCGCTCGAATCAAGCGACGACCTCCCCGAGCCAACCGAACTGGCCGGGGAAGCGATCAAGGAACTGGAAGCTGTCGTTGCCGACCTGCGGGAGATCATGGAGCTGATCGAAGCGGAAGCGGGGGTTGAGGCGTAAACATCACCCTCGACGCCCTTGATCGAGTACACTCAAACTCCCACAAACGGAGAACGCCCATGGCCACCATCCACATTCATCGGCAACTGAGTTCCGAGACACTCCCGGAACTGCGTCCACTGATCGGTAAAATGGTCGACATCATCGTCCGCGAAGCCGATGGTCCGATCGTCTCGGAAGAGATCGATAAGTCGGATTGGCTCGTCGAAGCCGGAGACCTCCTCAATAACCCATTGGCAGGTTCTGTCTTGCGGTATGACGATCCCTTTGGTCCCGCGATCCCCGCCGATGAGTGGGAGGCGAATCAGTGATACTGCTGGACACCCATATTTGGATTTGGCTGGTCAACGCTTCACCGGATCTGCGTCCAAGGCTAAGACAACTCATTGACCAGAACAAATCGGGAGGACTGGGTGTCAGTGTCTATTCGTGCTGGGAAGTCTCCAAACTTGTCGAGAAGCGGAGGCTGGAGTTGCAACATCCCGTCTCCGAGTGGATCAGAACAGCGTTGGCGCAGCCCTACATACGGCTGCTCCCGTTGACTCCCGAGATCGCCGTCGAATCCACGCTACTGCCCCCTGGGTTTCACGACGACCCCGCCGATCAATTGATTGTGGCGACATCAAGAGTGCTGGGCATCCCGCTCCTGACCGCCGACGGGAAGATTCTGGACTACCCGCATGTCTCGCTTTTGAAGTGATGGCGATTCATCGGCGGCCCACCATTTTCGTGACATCACGAACATGGTTTCCCGAATGAAAAACGCCCTCTTGCGAGGGCGTTGGCCCGGAGATGCGATCTCCGGGGGGGTGAATCAAGACGCCGGAAGATAGAGGGACGGTTCGGTTGCCCGATCATCCACACGGCATGGAGCCGATTTTTGTCTTCCAGCGACCCTTTACCCTAAACGATTCTGACGAGGTCTGCAACAACATGTCGGACGATCTGATGGAATCCTCCCCCGTGAGCCGCAAGGCGCTAGCCGCGGGTTCCCCCTGACCGTACGCGGAAAAGAACCCGCGGCGAGCGCCGTGCGGCTCACAGAACTCCCCACCTGCCCGAAGCCTTCCCCCATGAGCCAGAAGCTCCCCAACCGTTCCGAGACCGCTCCGCCCCCCGCTGGGAGATCACCAGCGGCAGACGATGGCGACTTGCCGGAAGGTTGGGCAGTTGAACGGCTCGGCGAATGTTCGGAGTTGAATCCACGACACAGCAAAGCGATCGATGACACGACACCAGTGACGTTCGTACCGATGACATCAGTCCGTGAGTCATCACCCGATCTGGACCTCTCCCTGACTCGATCTCTGGCCGAAGTCCGCAAGGGATACACGCACTTTGCCGATGGCGATGTTCTATTTGCCAAGATCACGCCTTGCATGGAGAACGGCAAAGGAGCTGTTGCGAAGTCTTTAGTGAACGGGATGGGCTGCGGTTCGACCGAGTTGCATGTCTTACGCCCGCGAGGCGGAATCGACCCTTACTACACGTATCGCTTCTTGCAGCAAGAGTCGGTTCGACGAACCGCAGCCGAGAATTTTACGGGGTCAGCGGGGCAACTCCGCGTGCCTACAACGTATCTCGAAGAACTTGAACTCCCCCTCCCACCCCTGGCGGAACAACGGCGGATTGTGGGGAAGCTGGAGGCGGTGTTGGGGAAGGTGTCGGCGAGTCGGGAGCGGCTGGCCCGCGTGCCGGGGCTGCTCAAACGCTTCCGCCAAT
>JAYTWO010000593.1:0-4379 GCA_043743415.1 Planctomycetota bacterium | reverse complement strand
AAAGTTGACTGGCCCCCACCAGACATCGCCCTCGGTCAGCGGGTGCCGCACGACCCGCTTGTCCTTCGGCGAGCGCCCCGTCTTCTCGCCGGAATAGGCAATCAGCGCCCCGCTATCGGCAATCGTCGTCCCCGGCTCGTGGCGAATCGCCTCTTCGTAGAGTACCGAAGGGGCCGGGTTCCGCAGGACGTTGGGCACGGTAATGCCGTGCGCCGAGAGACTGAAAGACTCCATCACACTCACTTTGGTCGATCCCTGATTGTGGCCCGTCGAGCATGTTGAGCTGCGACAGTCTGTTGAGCGCAGGCGGAGTGTAGCAGAATCTGAGGGCCACAACTTCGCAAGAGGGTTGCAGGCTCGCTCGTGGGGGACGGCTGGGGAGTGAGAGGCGGATCTCATCCCTGCGACTCACGTCAAGAATCGTCGAACGCTGTGCAAATGCCTTTGCCTCGGATGACCTCTGTACCCCGTTCGGGTGAAGAGTTGCGGGCGTCCGCAGGGGAGCCCCGGTTGGATCGCTTTGAACTCTCCCGGAGCGGCGCAGCCAGAAGAGGTTCTGGCGATGAGTCTGCAGTTGTGATCGCCTCTGACGCCATGACATCCACCGGTAACCAAAGCGGCACCCGATACCGCCTTGCGACATCCCGAGGGAATGGTCGGCGTGGAAAGCCCCAACCGAGCGAAACTCTTATGCCGCTGGTCCATCGCGCAGAAGTCGCGGCATAAGGTTCGTTGTATTGCAAAATGAGTTCCTGTGCCTTCACAAGAACCACCCGTCACTGTCGGACACGCGTTGAAGTACAGACTCATGAGGGATCAGAATCCCTTGAGTTGCCACTCGGCCAAACCCAAAGGTTTATGCTGCTTCAACCTTCCTCACGCCTCAAACCGAGTCATATGACTTGCTGTTCGTCTGCCTGTCAGCACGCATTTTCAAACGCATGAAATTCATGCTCACTGACGACTTGCCAGATACCTCGCATAAGCATTCGCCACGGGAAAGTCACCCGGCAATCCCCACTGCCGCGTGATGATGATTCCGTCACTCGACTGAATCACGAACCAATTGCCATCCTTCGGTCGCCAGACGGCAAAATCGAGGCGACCATCGCCATCGAAATCGGCGGGCTGCGGAACGTCTCCAGGCAGCCCCCATTGCCGAGTGATCGCCCCTTGGGTGCTGGAGTTAATGACCCACCATGTGGCGTTGGAGGGGCGGTAGACCGCAAGGTCGCTCCGACCGTCACCGTCGTAGTCGCCTGGGACAGGCACGTCTCCCGGCAATCCCCATTGTTGCACCATCGTTCCACCCAAGGATCGCCACACATACCAGGTTCCCGTGGCGGGTCGCCACACCGCGATATCCGTACGCCCATCCCCGTCGTAGTCTTGGCTGACAGGAACATCCACTGACAAGCCCCATCTCTGCTCCCACTGAGTTCCCATGGCAGAGCGAATATACCAAGTTTGATTCGAACGCCTCCAAACTGCAAAGTCGGTTTGACCATCCCCATCAAAATCTCCGGGCACCGGGTCATCTCCAGGCAGCCCCCATTGCCGCGAGAACGCTTGCCCTGTGGCCGAGGAGACCACGTACCAAGTTCCAGTGGACGGTCTCCACACGGCCTTGTCACTTCGTCCATCGCCATCGAAGTCCCCATTGACCGGCACATCACCGGGCAGCCCCCATTGCTCCGCTCGCTGGAGTCCATTCGACGATTGGGTGATGAACCAGTTGCCTTCGCTCGGTCGCCACACGGTCGTATCCGCCTTCGCATCCGCATCAAATCGGGCTTGCGAGGCCAGAGTATTGTTCATTTCCCTGCCGCCGGAAACCAAGAACTTGATCACGCGGAGATGGACAGACTCGACATCATCGATGGAGGTATGAGTGATGTCGTCGCTCGTGCCTGATCTCTTGTCAGCGCCGCGTGGATCCTGCCTCTCGTTGATGGCACCTTGAATCGTGTAGCCTTGAGGGCTTCCGCCTCGCTGAAAAAGATTCAGGACGGTTTGCAGTGTCAATCCGGCTGGCGGTGCGTAAACCAGGCTGGATTGGTCCGTGGAGCCGGTTTCTTGAACCTTCTGAAAACGAATGGGGTCGATGGTCACCAAGACATGAGCTGGCTGCGCCCCCGGCGTCGAAGAACTCACGTCGACTGCCAACTGGTGAGCCGCGTCACCGCCCAGGCTGTGACCAACCAGCAGCACACGATCGGCAGGGGTATATCCAGCAGCGCGAAGTGTATTGTCAATGAAAACTCGGTCGTCGTTGATGATGGCGGGGCCCGTGGCCACCCCATTCTTGGAATACACGAATTGTCCGAGTCGCCCGTCCGCTTTAATGGCTGCGGCGAGACGGTCCATGCCCGTGGGAGCAGTGTAGGTACTCAAGAACCCTCCGAGGAGGAAAACAAATGTCCGCGGCTGTGCTGCGGGGACTACCAGCGGTTGCGACTGGCCTGTGGCCAGATCCATCGCAACCGCATTGTCGTATTCTGATGTCTCGGATGTCGCGTTGTCGGGATCAACAACGGCGATCAAGGCTCGAGTGCCTGCGGGCTGGGGCTGCACCTCGCTGCGTTCGAAGGCTGCTTTGATGAACGTATTCGGTCCCCAGGCTGGCGTCGTTGACTTGATGAACTCCTTGTAACCAGCGAACCTGCGCCGGCCCAAACCGTCTTCCCAAAACAGTCGGATCGCGAAACCGCCACGGTCGCGTTGAGGACTGGTGAGATTCACCCCCACTCGCACCCACTGATCGGGCGATCCAGTCGGATTGTGAGACACACCGGTTGCCTTAAGGTTGACTCCAGTGCCCGTCAAGGGCCGATAGAAAGTGCTCGCTGACAGCAACGCAAACTCCTCTGCTGCATGACTGCTCGCACTGGCTGCGATCAGTTGGGAAGTTGCGTTGGTGGCCATGAACGAACCATCAGCTTCTGACTGATGTCCAGACTGAACAGTGATCTGCGGTTGTGGCGGTTGGCCGACCTGCAGAGAACCGTAAACGGCGGGAGTTCCACGGCAAAGCAAGCGATGCTCAAGTTGCTCCACTCCGAGGTTGTGTGTACTGCGTCGTCGTGGTTTGGTCATCATCAACTCCGGACTCAGGTGAGCAATATCCATGGACACGGTCAACAACCTAGCAGAAAACCGCAATTCTGGTAAGTGATTCGCAACGTGTGATGCAGCTGTCAATCAGTGTATCTGGCATCTCATCGTTCTCATCGAAAGTCAGGGCGCAGGCAGTTGATTGGCGGGGTGGCCCGGTAGACTCAAAGCAGCGTCTGGGCTATCCCGCCACCTTGCCTCACAGGGCGATCACCACTAGCGGGTGGGAGACTTCGGTTCCAGGGGAGTCTCGACGAGGAACTCCACCAGCGATTCGATCTGCTCGTCGCTTAAGATGCCCCTCTTCTCTTTCGCAAAGGCGGGCATCAGCGTGCCCTCGATCCCGTCGGTGATGTGCTCTCGCCAATAGGCGGCATCGCGAGATTCGTCCACCACGCGGAGGTCCGGCACCATGCTGGCGCGGTGTTCGGCGTCGTGGCAGATCGCGCACGCTCCGAGATACAGGCCGTAGCCCAATTGCCGCTCCGCCGATCGCGAGTGGCACGCCGCACAGTCGCCCTGGAACACTGCCTGCCGGTCGGCTTTCGCCAGTCCGATATTCCGCCCGCGAATGCCCGCTGACATCCCTGCCCCATTCGGTACACCCGGCACCAGAACTTTGTCGGATGGAGGCGTCAATTCGGCGGTGACCAGCAAGGTCCAGGTTGCGTGGCTCCCTTGGACCAACAGCGACTTCGTCACCGTGCCGAATTTTCCAGCCACACTCATGCTGATCTGAAGGCCCTCTGAGGCCCCGGATGCGAGGGTGAACGGCATCTCGCGGGTATCGACCGTCGTGCAGCCACACGAGGCATTGACCTTCTCAATGACCACCGGCTCCGGCGACACGTTCTTCATCTGAAACCGGAACAGCACTGGCCCATCGCCTTCTTGGACGACGCGGCGTTGTTCCGTGGCGTCCCATGCGAGGGCACTCGCAGGGACCTCTTCGACCGGGGCCACCTCCGCCACGGGAGGCTGCTCCGGCGGAGGAACAGGGGCCTCGACGACGACGGGCGGTGGGGTGGGGATCAGCCGCTCCGTCGCCGCAGGGGTGTTGGGCACGGCCAGTGACTGCACGGGTTGCTCCCGCGAGCAGCCTCCCACCAGCAGACAGATAACCAGCCACGCACACACGCAGCCACATTGCCGTGTTTTCGTTCTCATAATCAGTGCTCTCTTCGGCGATCGGTCGAGGTCAACAGACCGTGGGATAGGCGTCCAGCCTGTCATTCTTCGGGCGACTGACAGGCTGGAAGCCTATC
>JAYTWO010000592.1:0-3150 GCA_043743415.1 Planctomycetota bacterium | reverse complement strand
GGCACCGTGAAAATTGAACCCATGACAGGCTGGAAGCCTATCCCACGACCGAATTTACCTCACCCGCGAATCCCGCGTTTCAGTTTTCCGCCGAAACTTCCCGGCTGCGCTGGTGGTAAAGTTGATTGTACACTGGCAACGCCCTGCCCCCTCGAAAGCGGAACTGATGACGCCCACCGAATCCCCCATCATTTCGGATGCCTGCCTCGACGACGAGCTGTTGTCGTCCGATGAGGCGTGGATTCTGCCTCCCGCCACGGATGAGGTGGACCGTGCCACCGCGAACCCAGGCAACTCCCCCAGTGCGGACGATGGTCGGCTCCCGCCCTGCCCCGTCCCGTGGCGGCGCCCGATTGCGTTTCTGTTCTGGTCGTTTCAACTGTTGTTCGGCCTCGGCAGCTTGATCTTCCTCCTCTCGGTGATCGCAGCTGTCCCCATCGTGAATCTGTTTGCGCTGGGGTATCTGCTGGAGGTGGAAGGCCGGGTGGCCCGCTCGGGGCGGTTGCGAGATGCGTTCCCGCTGATTCGTGTGGCTCCCCGAATTGGTTCGATCGCTCTGGGTGTTTATGTCTGGACGGTGCTGCTGCGGCTGCTGGCCACGAGTTCGGCGAATGCTCACATCATCGATCCGGGTGGGGCAGCCGATCGGCGGTTGGCGTTTGTCTCGACGGTGGTGTGGGCCTTGGTGACGGTGCATTTGTGTCTGGCTCTGGCCCGGGGCGGGGGCTTGCCGACGTTCATTCGACCGATCAAGAACCTGCGTTGGCTGTGGGCGCGCTGGCGAGCGGGGGATTACCTCGAAACGGCGTCGGGCCATGTCCGATCGTTCTATTCCGAGTTGCAGGTGCGGCACCATTTCTCACTGGGGTTGAGGGGGTTCGTCGTCGGGTTGACGTGGTTGATCGTGCCATCCGTGTTGTACGTCTCGGCGACCCGGCCCGAGGGTGGGGCGGCGATCTTCACGGTGTTCATCGGGTTCTTGTTGACGATGGTGTTCGCCTGGGTGCCGTTCTTGCAGGCTCGGTTCGCAGCGGAGAACCGCCTCCGCGCGGGGTTCGAGGTGCGGCAGGTCAAGGAACTCTTCCGCCACGCCCCGTTCGCGTTCCTGGCCGCGACAATGGTGGTGTACGTTCTGGCCCTGCCGATGTACCTGTTCAAGGCATTCCAACTGCCATCGGACGCCCAGTGGCCGATCACGCTGATCTTCATCCTGAGTATCTACCCGGCCCGTGTTGCCACCGGTTGGGTGTATCACCGGGCGGTGCAGCGACGAGCGCTGGGGTTGAAGTCGCGGTTCGCCACGCGGCTGCTGGTGCGGGTGGGCTTGGTGTTCCCGCTGCTGGCGGTCTACACGTTCATCCTGTATTTCACGCAGTTCATCGCCCAGGACGGCAAGGCTGAGTTGGTGAAGCACCACGCGTTCCTGATCCCCTGGTCGCTCTGACCCGTAGGTACGTTCGCCAGAACGTGGGCGAGCGGAACTCGCATCCGCAGACTGAGGCGACCCACACGCGTGCCGATGCCCAAAGGCGGACGGCGAAAGCGTTCGCCCACCTTCTGGCGAAGGTCGCTACGACGAGCGGCCAGAGGAAGCCTACCGAGTCGGACGGCCTTTCCAGGCCGTCCTGGTCGCAATTCTTGCGGCGAGACGGCCTGGAAAGGCCGTCTTACGGGGAGACTATGACCGACCGCTCGCCCACAACGACGACGACAGGCGGGAAGCCTATCCCACGCAGGTCATTGCGTCGATCTTGCAGAGAATCTTCAATCCTCGGCAGATTCCCAGCGTCCATCACTTTTCCGAACCGCCACGACTCGCTAAACTCTTTCCTCCACACAACAACCGATCAGGAGTGCTCACATGGCGAAGAACGGCAAGAAGCTCAAGAAGGCGAACCACGGCAAGCGCCCGGCCAGCCACACCCACCGTCGCACCCGCAAGGGCACGCTCAAGGTTTGACCCCCTTCGGGTGTTTAGGCGAGCGGCATGAGCGGAATTACCAGTTATCAGCCGCAGGGCGCTAGCCCACGGTTAAAACCGGACGCTAGCGAGTTCCGGCTGATAGGTAGATTCTCATCGGCCGCACGCCTTATCTGAGTCATGCGAATACGACAACGAACGGGAGACCAAGCCCCTTGGTGTCCCGTTTCTTGCTGCGCGGTCTGCCCGTAAAATGGAACTGACTCCGTACCCCGTGGGATAGGCTTCCAGCCTGTCGTTGCCGGATTCCCCGAATCCGGTGGAGGGGTAACCGCCGCGAGGCATCGCTCCGTTCAACGGGAGTCGAACCAGTCGACTCGGACAGTTCAGCGACTTTGTCATGACAGGCTGGAAGCCTATCCCACTGCCCCCGAAACGGAATCAATTCCGTTCCACGAGTCACCCATGTCCGGTCCAGACACCCGTCGTGACTTCCTCGCGGGCCGAGCGTTGCTCCGGCTGGCCGACCGAGACGCTCCGGTCGAAGCGCGTCAAGCTCCCACGTCCGGCCCCACCGTTCGACTCGAAACGCGAGCCATGGCCTGCCCGTGGTCGGTGGTCATGAATCCGGGACCGCCCGACCAAATCATGTTCGCCAGCGAGGCCCTCGACCTCCTGCACCCCCTCGAAGCCCAGTTATCGATCTACCGCGACGACTCGCCGATCTCTCAACTCAAGACCTTACAACCCGGCGAGTGGCGGTCACTCCCGCCCGAGGTGTTGGCGTTGCTCGTCCAGTGCCAGGAGTTCTCCACAGCCACCGGCGGAGCCTTCGACCCCACTTCCGGCCCGCTGATCCGCCTGTGGCGCGAGTGCCGCCAAGCCGGTCGCATCCCGGAACAAGCGGAGATCGACTCAGCTCTTGGTCGCTGTGGAATGGGCCGCGTGATCGAACTCGACCCCGCCCACTCCACGATCCGCGTGAAGGCCGATGGCGTCGAGATCGACCTGGGAGCCATCGGCAAAGGCCACGCCATCGACCGCCTCTGTGAGGCTCTGCTCGCCCCCTCTTCTCCCCTCCCCTCCTTCCTGATTCACGGCGGCTTCAGCAGCCTCCGCGCCCACGGCCAGCACAACGGCCTCCCCGGCTGGCCGGTCGGCCTCCGCAACCCGCTCTTCCCCGACCGCAACTACGCCACGCTGTTATTAAAAGACCGAGCCCTGGCCAC
>JAYTWO010000591.1:0-23474 GCA_043743415.1 Planctomycetota bacterium | reverse complement strand
GCGACTATGGCCACCCAAGACATCAATCTGAACCGAGTCAAGAATAGTAGTACGGAATACAGAGCCTAGGCGGCGGCGGGTGGCAGGTGCCGTCGTGTGGGCAGTTGGCATGAGTGGCATCGAGTGAATCGGGCTGACAGAGATACTCTCACGACACGCAGACTGGAATGGTTTGCAGTGCAGAGGCCGCGGAGGAATACCCACGACGAGGCCTCTCTCCGTCCCTCGACGTTGCGTTGCCGACAAAACACGGGACTGCCATGCGTTCCTCGCCCATGTCCCTGAAACGCAAAGTGCGTCTCGCACTCTCGGCATTTCTCGAATCGATCTTGAGTCAAAATCGGGATTGAGATATCACTCCGCCCCTCACCCCTTGGAGCGGGTTCTCGCTCCCGTGATGGGCCGTCCTGGCCTGTCACCCTCACTCCCCATTCTTCACTCCCCGGAGGCGACCATGCAGCGCCTGGCTGTGGCATTGGCTTTCTGGTTCTTGATCGCGACTTCGCTGCCGGCGGAGGCTCGGAAGTTCCCCTACGAGGCCATCGTGCGGGTGGACAACGTCACTGTCCGCTGTGGCCAGGGAAAGCATTACTACACCACCGCCCGCCTGGAAAAGGGAGCGATTCTCACCATTCACCGCCACGATCCGGGCGGTTGGTATATGGTCAGCCCCCCCGAGGGGAGCTTTAGTTGGATCGCCGCCGAGCATGTGCAAGTCGCAGCGCCGGGCCAGGGGACCGTGACCCTGCCGGAAGGTGATGTGGACGGGGCTCCGGTCTGGATCGGCAGCGAACTGAGCGGCGATCACTCGGTCCGGCAACGGGTGTTGCAGTCGGGTGATGCGGTCCAAATCCTGGCTGAGGATCGGTTTCAGGACTCGACGGGGACGACGAAGGTCTACAAGATCGTCCCGCCAGCGCGTGAGTTTCGCTGGGTGAAGGGGGACTTTGTCGTGCCTCGGAATGAAACTTTGCGGCGCGAGGCACTGAGCGACCCCTACTCGAACCCGCTGGCCCAGGTGACCGAGCCAGAGCCCGCCGTCCCGGAGTCCTCCGTCCCGGAGTTCGCCGAGGACTCGGAACCGTCCGCTCTGCAACCGACGACACGGGAGCCCGTCCTCACCACAACGATCACACCCGATGCGGACGCCCCCCGCGCTGCTCTGCGCGAGATCGACCGCCACTACACGGACATGATCGAACTCGATCCGTCGAAATGGGATATCGAGGAACTGGTGAGGTCCTACGAGGGGCTGGCGGCTTCGAATCCGCAACTGGCCAACTCGATTCAGCAGCGGCTCGCCGCCCTGGAAACACGGAGGAAGCTGCACGCCGAGTACCGCAGCCTGGCCCAATTGTCGTCCGAGACGACCGAGCGCGACCAGCAGTTGGCCGCCTTGGGAGCAACGACACCGGTCGATCTGGTGATGGCGGTCGAACTGGGGACACCCGCGGCGTTGCCGACTCTGGTGCAGGAAGTCTCGGCGGCATCGACCGGCGAGAATTCCGCGCCGTTCCGCCCCTCACCCCCCCAGCCCTCCCAACCGGCATCAATTTCTCCACAGCTCAATGGAGCCGGGATCGTGCAGCGGCTTTCCAATGGACGGTATGGGATTGTGACCCCTCAAGGTCGTTTGCTGGCTGTGCTGCAAGCGGACCGCTCGGTGCCGTTGGAGCGAGTGGTGGGGCAGTCGATGGGATTTATTGGCGAGCGGAGCTTTGACCCGCGATGGGGGACAGATTTGCTGATTGTGAAGCAAATGATGCCCATTCAACTCCAGAGATAGTGTTGCAACCATTGACATAAATGGATGTTACGTCGAGTCTGTGGCTCATTAATCCCGTGGGAATCGGCAGCGCGTCTCCCTCCGGAAGAGCTTGACGGACGGGCTACACAGACATTGTTGTGAAAATTTCATGAATTATTGGCATTGCTTTCCCTGAAATCAACGATACTGTATGTAGAGCCAGATCTTGGCGTTCTGAGGTGACCGCATTTGTTGGCGTTCTTGTTGCTTCAGTTCATACGGCGAAAGCCGAGTCGTTGTCCATTGGAGGATTCCATGTTGTTGAATCGTCGTCGCGGATTTACGTTGATTGAACTGTTGGTCGTCATCGCCATCATCGCGGTGTTGATCGCCTTGCTTCTCCCCGCTGTGCAGCAGGCCCGTGAAGCGGCCCGTCGCTCGACCTGCAAGAACAATCTCAAGCAGATTGGTCTGGCACTGCACAACTACCACGAGCGGTTCAACGTCTTCCCACCAGGGTACGTGGATGGCACGGTCGCTGCCGGGAATTCGGACTACTCATGGCCCTCGTTCATCCTGCCGGATATCGACCAGGCTCCGATGTACAACCAGTTGCGGATCGGAAACGTCACTCTGACCCAGAATTTGGCGATCGCCGCCAACAAGATCGTGATGCAGACCCCGATGGCGGCGTTGAGTTGCCCGTCGAATCCCACCCCGCAGCTCAATGATGCCAATCAGCCTGCAGCGGGCGCTCGCGCGATCACCGCCACGGCGACCGACACGCTGCCGGTGAACAGCTACGTGGGGATGAACAACTCGTCCTCCGGTCTGGCTCGTAATCGTTCGAGCGACTCGGCCAATGCGAGCTTCGGTGCCACCGGGTTCTTCTTTCGCAACAGCAAGACCGGTTTCAAGACCCTGACCGACGGCTCCACGAATACGATTGTCGTCTCTGAACGTGCGTGGTTGAGCAAGTTGACCCCAATTTACGCGGCAGTCACCATCGGCGTCCGCAATGACACCGGTGGACTCGATGCGACCAGCGATGGCTTCACCACTCAGCCATCGGGAGCCACGCCGGGAGTTTTTGGAACCACTGGGGGCGGGGATGCTGGTCTGGTGTACGCCTTGGCTGCTCCAGTGGGGGCCGTCAATAATCCGTTCACGACGGTGGGCGGAACCATTCCGAACCGGGCGGGGATCAGCAGCACGCACACCGGCGGAGCTCACGTTCTGCTGGGTGACGGTGCAGTCAAGTTCGTCACCGATAGCTTGGACTTCAATGCAGACCCCGCCGTCAATAGCCTCCTGGAACGACTGATCGCCCTTTCGGACGGTCAGATCGTGGGTGATTGGTAAGTCGTCGCTCGGCCACAAGCCTGAATTACAAGCCCCGACTGGTGTGACCAGTCGGGGCTTTCTTCATTTCCCAGCCGGCGACTGCACATGCAGGGGCTGCTCTTCCCCGCGCCACAGGCGACCCAGATTACTGGCATGCCGCACGACAATCAGCGTCGGCACCGCGATCGCAAAACCCGACAGGCTCCACGACGCTGAGGAGAACGACTCCCCCCCATATATTGCCAGAACCGCCACGGCAAACGCCACAGCCGCGAGGATCGAGGCCAGCGACACAATGCGTCTCGCCCAGAACACAGCGGCGAACACTCCCACGGCGATGAGCGTGGCCCACGGTGAGAGGACAGCGGCCACTCCCAGTCCGGTGGCGACCCCTTTGCCGCCTTTGAACTTCAGCCACACCGGGCAGGTATGTCCGATCACTGCGGCCAATCCGCACAGCACCATCTGATGCGGCTTCGCATCGCCGTCCATCACCAAACACTGCGGCACGAGCCACGTCGGCCCCAGCCCTTTGAGGGCGTCCAGCATCAGGGCCAGACTGCCCCACTTCCAGCCCAGCGTGCGGGCGACATTGGTGGCCCCCACGTTCTTGCTCCCGTGCTCTCGCAGGTCGATTCCCTTGGCGAACCGAGCCAGCAACAGCGAACAGGGAATCGAACCCGCCACATAGGACACCAGTGCGGAGAGGCCGTAGCTGAACAGAGGGGTCATGGCTGAAATCCCGTCACTGACTGCATCGCCTGGTCCATGCGAGTGAGAAACAATTCCGGGTCGGAGAAGTCTGGATACAACTCGTCGGGTTGGGATCGAGACAGTTCGTCCGCAGTGAACATCCCGGTCGCCACCGCGATCGCCCGAGCTCCAATGGCCCGGGCACATTTCACGTCGGACGGGGTATCACCGATGACGCACACCGCACGCGGGTCGATATCCCGCCCCAGGTGCCGCCGCGTCTCGCTCCACGCCACGCGGGCCACATCATCCCGGTCGTGATGCCTGTCGCCATACCCACCAAAGGCGAAGTGATGGTCGATCGCATGATGTTCCAGCTTGAGCCGGGCCGCCTCCCGAAAATTCCCAGTCAACAGTCCCAGGGTCACATCGCGACGGGTCGCCAGGCGGTCCAGAAGACGCACGATCCCCGGTAGGATCATCCCCTGCAACTCACGGAGCGTGGATTGCAGGTGCCCGAAATAGACGGACTGATAGTGCTCCCACTCCTGCTCGGTGGGGGCCAACTCGTGATGTGCGAACAAGTCCGCAGTGATGGCCCGATCGGTCCGCCCCGCTGCGGGGATGTTCTCGTTCGGATGGAGAACCCCGAAGACATCAGTCAGCGCCCGCTCCATCGCCACTGCCCAGCTCCTCCCGTGTTGAGGAGCGTTCCGTCGATGTCGAAGAGGCAGACGTACTTCATGAGTGGCTGGGAAGTGCGGAAAATGCAGGGAGCTACGTTCGCCAGAACGTGGGCTGAGCGGAACCGACTCTCGCAGGTGCAAACGGCTCGCACCTGACATCTGCTGGCGATGGCAACGCGAACCCTTGTTCACCCACCTTCTGGCGAAGGTGGCTACGGCGTGGATTACGCTCCAGCACCGACGATCACGGAGGCCTGTCCTCGACGGGTGACGCTCAGCTTCAGGAAGGTCTTGTTCGTGATCTTCAACGGCTCGCCGCAAACCACGTTGAGTCGGCAGCTGGGGTCGGGAATCTCGCATCCCAGAGCCGGATAGAGCATCCCATCGGCCAACGAGAGGAGTGTCGCCACGAGATCCAGCGACCCTCCGCTGGCCCCCGCATTCCCGTAGTACCCCTTGTACGCCGTGACTGGAATCTTCGAGGCCAGTTCGCCGAACACTTCGTGAATGGCGTCCGCCTCCGCCTGATCGTCGACCCGGCAGCCCAGCCCTTGAGCGTTGATGTGTCCGATCTCGTCGGGTCGCAGTCCGGCCTGCTTGAGTGCGATCCGCATCGCGTTGACGAGTGCTTTCTGTTTCAGCGGATTCCCCAAACGATCGGTCACACATGACGAGGCCCCGGCCAGAATCCGACCGTAAACGTGGGCTCCCCGCGCGGCGGCATACTCGGGCGTTTCCAGAATCAGGGTGGCGGACCCTTCTCCGATCACCTGGCCCGTCCGATGCGTGTCAAACGGTTTGCAGCTCAAGCTGGGATTCGAGGCGTCATACCCCACCTGGTCCCACTGGATCGCGTGAATCGCTTTGGTCGGATGGATCCGGGTTCCGGTGGTGCCCACGATCATCGCATCCGCCGCACCGCGCCGCAGGACGCTGAGTGCTTCGCTGAGGGCCGCGTTCCCGGAGGCTTCATCCATCGTCAATGAGTTACTCGGCCCCCGCGCGTCGGCTTGAATCGCAATATGGCACGCGGGCATGTTCGGGAGATATTTCAAGAGCCACAGCGGCTCCATCTTGCCCAGCCCGGTCGTACCCCACTCGGAGGGTTGGAACTCTCCCTCAGATGTTTCACAGGCCCGGCCCGCATCGGCCAACGAATCCGGCATAAAGAACATCAGATTCGCCCCGAACTCCACCCCCAGCCGGTGATGTTCCAGGTGCTCCAGATCGAGTCCGCTATCGGTCAATGCCAGCGTCGCCGAGGCCGCTCCCATGGCGATCTCGCGACACATGACCTTGATCCACTTCCGTTGCTCTTTGAGCCAGACCTTCTTCGCCGATTCGTCGGTGAAGTCCTTGACCTCTCCGCCCATTCCCCCGGGGACGGCGACCCCCTTAAACAACGTGACGAGGCTGATCCCCGAACGCCCCGCCCGCAGGTTCTCAATGAATGCGGACTTCCCGATCCCGATCGGGCTGACTATGCCCAATCCGGTCACAACTCCGCAGGTGGCTTTCAATGCTGAACTCATGAGACGCGGGAGACCTCGGAAGGATTCCGTAACACCCCCTCACCCCAGCTCCCCGATGATGGGGAAACTCGGCTGAAGGAGCAGCTGACCGGGCTACATCAGAGATTGTTACGTCCGGATTTGCAAGCGCGGAGCGCCAAGAGACATCCCAATGCCCAATGGTTGCAACCCAAAGGCATTCTGGCAGGCTGACTCTTATCGGTTGAACAGGAACGCCGACGTGTTAATCAGTGCCCAGGCCAAGTCTTGGGCTGCGGTCAGACGGGCATCCTTGAGCTGGCCTTCGCTGAGCTGCACCGCACGCTGCAGCCGCGCGAACTTCGGATCGATGGGGAGCGGCAGCTGGGCCTCGTCGAGCTTGGCCTTCAGTCCCACCAGCATGGCGTCCAGTGGGCGGGGCTTCTTGGCCTCGGCTTGAGCGGCTTGCAGCTTCTTGAGTTCGCTGTCCTCGCCTCGGAAGAAGTCGAGCAGGGCCTTCTTCTGCGCATCGTTCCGCTGGTCGGCGGGCACCTTGACGATCTCGGTGATGTTGGCCGGGAGGCCGAACAGCAGCGGCGGCTGGGCGGTGGTGGCGGACCACCGGAACTTGCCGATCGTGTGGGTCTTGTCGGTGTACCGCTGGTCCATCGTGAACTGGATCACGACGGGGCCTTCGATATTGATCGGCTCGGCACACTCGAAGGTCGCCGTGTGGTTCTTGCCGACTTCCGGGTGAATCGCCCAGCCGTTGGATTGGTTCGGCGTCTGACCGTCGATGGCGGTGGCGACTTCATACATGGCCTGGCTGAAGTCGGCCTTGGCCGCTTGCAGCTTGAGCTTCTGCTTCTTGTCGGGTTGTCCCTTGGGCCAGACTTCGATGCTCAATTCGGTGAGGACGAAGTTGCCGTTCTGCGAGCGACCGGGGCCCATGCCTCCCAAGCGGGGGTCGGAGAGAGCCTCCAACCGGAAGCCGGTGATCCCCTTCAGTTCTGTCTCGGTGACGACATCGTAGGTCACGAAGGCGTCATTCGCTCCGCTGACAAAGATCACGTTGTCGGCTTCCTTCTCGATCTTGGCATCGTTGCTGACCTTCATCGGGCCGGGTTCGAGCACGTTCCACAGAACACCGGACTGCTGCAACTCCCAGGCGGTGAGCCGGGCCGGGAGGGCCGCTTCGTGATCGCCGAGGGCCTTATCCGCAGCGGCGAGCTTGGCGTTGTAGTCCGCTTCGGCCTTCTCTTCCTTCTCCTTGACCGTCACCCAGTAGGCGTCGTACGCCGCCTGGGCCACGGCGATTTGCCCCTGCCGCGTGGCTTCCTTGGCGGCCACAGCGGGCTCGATCTCCTTCGAGTAAGCCGCGAACTCGGCGATCAAGTTCGTGTGACCGGTCGGCAAGTCCTTGAGGTGGGTCAAGGCGGCCTCGACTTCCTTGGGAGTCGCTGGGCGGTTGAGGATGCGCATGAACAACTCGTCAGTGAGCTTGCTGTCATCCGGCTGAGAGGCCACGATCTGGGCGATCCCGTTCCCGGCTTGGGAGAGGGCCTCGCCCACGGTCGGGCCGCTCATCAGAGCCATGACGGCCCCGAGCTGCACCGCCGAGGAGCGTTCGCATTCGCAGGCACTCTCGCGCACCGGTCGCCCGGTGGTCGCCAGAAACCCGTCGGCGAGGTCGATCCCGCTGTCCGGAATCGCCGCCGCGCGGACCCCCTCGGGCAGGCCGGGGATGCGGGTCTTCGAGCCTGTGACGGCGTACAAGCTATCGAAGAGCACCTCCGCGGGCAGCCGCCGGGCCAGGGCGTGCGAGTAGTTCTGCGTGTCGTCGACGTTCCACTGATTCGTCGCCACCGACTGCTGGTAGGTCTGGCTCTTGCAGATCGCCTTGGTCAGCTGCTGGACATCGAACCCCGACTCGATGAACTTCTTGGTGAGGTAATCCAGCAGTTCCGGATTCGTCGGCGGATTGCCCGCGCGGATGTCATCCAGCGGCTCGATGATCCCGACCCCGAGCAGGTAGCCCCACACGCGGTTGGTGTAGCTCTTGGCGAAATATTGGTTGTCGGGCGAGGTGATCCAC
The DNA here is from genome assembly GCA_043743415.1 of Planctomycetota bacterium. Classification (GTDB taxonomy): domain Bacteria; phylum Planctomycetota; class Planctomycetia; order Planctomycetales; family Planctomycetaceae; genus TH-plancto1. Next base: position 15,419 of record JAYTWO010000591.1, on the reverse strand, counting down.
TTCGCCAGCTCTTCTCGGCGGGTGGCATTCGGCGGAGTCTCGTGCTGCGCCGGGTACGGGAACGTCGGTGGTGCGACCGCCGAGGTTCGCAGGTGCGTTGTCTCGCCGTCTGGCTTCTCGAACACATCTTCCCACAGTGGCTTGGCTCCTTCGACGGCTGTCCCGCCGATGTCGCCCGCAGCGTTCTTCGGGTCGCGCTGTAGTCCGACTCGCGAGAAGTAGGCGGTCGTCTGGTAATACTGGTCCTGGGTCCAGCGTTCGAACGGATGGTCGTGGCACTTGTTGCAGTTGAATCGCACGGCCAGGAACAGGTGCGTCGTGTTCTCCATCATCAAGTCGGGATCGCGGAGGATCTTGTAGTACCCGGCGGGCGGGTTCTCCTTGGTCGATCCATTCGCAGTGATGATCTTGTGACACAGCTGATCGTACGGCGTGTTGGCGGCGATCTCCTTGCGAATCCAATCGCGATAGAGCCGAGCCCCTTCGCCGCCCAGGAACTTGCTGTTGATCTGCAGCAGGTCGGCCCACTTGTTGGAGTGGAACTCGACATAGGCAACGCTCCCCACGAGCTTGTCGATCAACTCATCGCGCTTGACCTTCGTCTCGCGCGTGTCGGCCACGAAGGCCCGGACCTCGTCCGCCGACGGCGGCAGCCCGGTCAGGTCGAGCGTCACGCGCCGTACGAACTCATAGTCGTCGCACAAGCCGGACGAGAGAATCTTCATCCGCTCCAGCTTGCGAGCCACCAGCGTGTCGATCTCGCTCCAGGCGGCTGGCTCCTGCCACGCGAACCCGGCGCGGTCGCCCATCGCGGTCACGGTCGTGGCGGCATAGGCCCCCTCGTAGCGGGCGAGAATCGGGGCCTCGCCGCGTCGCAAGGTCGTGACGACTCCGTGGGCATTCGAGACCACAACCTCCATGTTCCCCGTTTCCAGGAACGATTCGGCGGTCACATCGCGCGTCGACCCATCGGTGTAGGTCGCGACGACGCGCATCTGCTGCTTGGCCCCGATCTGTTGAATGATGGGGTTGATCGGCTGAACTTCAATCTTGGCCACGCGCGGGGACTCGAGGTCGAGCTTGGCTCCCTCGGCGATCCACTGCCGCAGGATGCGGTACTGGATGCTGTCCGGCTTCGTCACCTGCCCGCCGACATGCGGCACAGCTCCGGTTGCCTTGAGCAGCATGAGACTGTCGTCCGGCGAGGCCAAGTTCACGCGCCGCGACCCGTGGTCGTCGGTGAGTGCTCGCAGATCGTAGATCGGGTCATACCCCCGCAGGGAGAGCTTGAACCCGTTCTTGCCGTCCTTCGACCCGTGGCAAGTGCCCGCGTTGCAACCGACCTTCGACAGAACCGGGGCCACATCGCGAACGAAGCTCACGGGGCTTTTGGCAGCGATGCCGGTGACGGTGACAGGGATGTTGGCCTTGTGCCCGGCGACTTCGATGGCCAGTTGAGCCTGTCCATCGGCCGAGGTGCGAACGCGGCCTTGCGGGCTGACGGTGGCGACGTTGCCCGCGATCTGGAACTTCGCCATGCGGGTGAGGTCGACGCGGTCGCCGGTGTTGAGGATGCCGGTGATCAGCATCTGCGTGTAGCCGATGGTGCCCACCAATTGAATCTGCGGCGGGATGACCTCAATCGAGGCGACCGTGGTCCCGGAGGGCAGGGTCTCTCCGATGGCCGCATCGGCACTGACGTAGTCGCCCCCCCGGGCCGCTTCAGCTGCGATCGCAGCCGCGTCGACCGGGATGGCCGGGAACTCGCTGGCGACCTTGCCATCGGCTGCGTTGAACAGGCGGATGATCCCGTCCTCACCACCCACGGCGATCTTCTGGCCATCGGGTGAGAAAGCGAGCGAGTATAGACTGGTGTTCACTTCGGCTTGGGCCAGCACCGCGACGTTGGAGGTGACGTACTCCTTGAGCCGCTTCTGCTCATCGCCGTTCTGCGAGCTGGCGACTTTGCCGACGATCCCCTTGATGTCGGCGGGCATCTCGCTCTCGAACTCGGACGAGTAGATGAACAACTGGCCCTGGCGGTTCAGGCTCGACACAGCGGCGATCCGCTTGCCGTCCGGAGCGTAGTCGGCGTCAAACACGCGACCGCGCATGGCCGGGAACTGCCGCATCAGGTTGGCGTCGTCACCGATCACGCGCGAGGTGACACGCTGCATGCGGTAGATCCGCGGCACACCGTCCGACCCACCGATGAGGATCTCATCCTTCATCGGGTGGCGGGTCAGAGCCTGCACCCCGCCCTTCAATGCTCCGGGAGTGATCGAGGAGATGTTGTCCATGAACCGTTGAGTCTTCACGTCATACAGCTTCGAGCTCATATCGCGACCGATCGAAGCCAGGTACGCCCCATCGACCGAGAAGGCGGTGCCGACGGACCAGTCATCATGGGCCATGTTGAAGAAGACCTGCACCCCGGTCGTCGAATCGAATCCGCGCACGACCTTGTCCGAGCAGCCGACCGCGATCAGCTTCCCATCTGGTGACCAACTCGCACCGTAGATCGTGTCGTACGTGACCGGCACCGAGAGCGTCAGCTTCGGCTTGAGTTCTTCGCCTTCGTAGAGATCCCACACTTGGAGTTCGCCCATGCGGCACGGCAGACCGCCGGAGACCGCCAGCCGCTTTCCATCCGGCGAGAACCGTGCCGACTCGATTCGCTCGCTGAGGCCCACCAGCCGCGCCGCGAGGCCCGATCCGTCCGCCTTGTGCAGCAGCACTTCATGGAATCCGGAGACGGCAATCAACTGGCCGTTCGGCGAGTAATCGAGCGACGTAATAACCGGCAGCCGCGAATAGGTCGGCGGGTGCTCCTGGTCGATCTTCGAGACCGCGTTCGCCGGGGTGTCGTCAGTCGCCCCCTGCTCGACCCACTTACGGACGAGGTCGATCTCAATCTGCGTCAGCGGAACCTTGTCCCTGGGCATCTCTGCCTTGCCATCCTGGAGCGTAATCTGCGCGATCAGGTGACTGGCGTCCGGTTGCCCCGGCACGATCGCCTTTTCCCCGCTCTCGCCGCCGCCGAGCAGACGGTCGAACGAGGTCATCACGAACCCGCCTCCGGCCTTCGCGGGCTGGTGACAGCCTTGGCACTGAGCTTGGAAGATCGGGCGAATCTGCTTGTAGAAGCTGACTTTTTCAGCTGCGGCATCTTCAGCAGATGCGAGGGAAGCAAGACCGAGACACGACCACAGCAGAGCCACAACACTCGCGCGGATCATGAGAACACCTTCGGAATGAACGAGGCGGGCTCGGCACCCCCAACGGAGACGCCGACGGCACAAGGCGGAGGAAAGCCCCAGGGTTGCAACCTTGGGGCTTTGGAACCAGCCACGTTACCACCGAACGCATCAGCGAGCAAGCATCTTTTCAGGTTGGAGCAATGTGGCAATGTGGCAATGTGGTACGACGCTTCGCGTCGTAATTCACGGCACGGAGCGTCGTGCTACAATGCCCGACCCGACCAGATACGGAGATCGAGACCATGAGCGAATCCCGCCCGTTTGCCCACCTGCACTGTCATACCCACTACTCGCTGCTCGACGGGGCCAGCAAGATTCCAGACCTGCTCAAGAAGGTCAAGGAACTGGGGATGAACTCCTGCGCGATTACCGACCACGGCAATCTGTATGGGGCGCTCGAGTTCTATCAGAAGGCGCAGGAGGCGGGGGTTAACCCGATCCTGGGCTACGAAGCCTACATCGCTCCCGGCCATCGCACCGATCGCACCGCGTCGAAGATGAAGGACGCCTCGTTCCATTTGACCTTGCTGGCGATGAACCGCACCGGGTTTCAGAACCTCATCAAGATGTCCTCCGCAGCGTATCTGGAGGGGTACTACTACCGCCCGCGCATCGACAAGGAACTCCTGGCCGCTCATCACGAGGGGATCATTTGTCTGTCGGGGTGTGCGTCGAGTGAACTCTCGCGACTGCTCTTGGCAGATGAGAAGGAGAAGGCGGAGAGCCTGGTCCACTGGTTCGACAAGTTGTTCGGCGACCGGTTCTATATGGAGATCCAGGACGGCGGGGTCGAGATTCAGCAGTCGTGTGCCGAGGCGACGACGGCCCTGGCCAACCGCATGGGGCTGCCGCTGGTGGCCACGAACGATGCGCACTACCTGTGCCAGACCGATTCGGCGATGCACGATGTGCTGCTATGCGTGAACACCAAGTCGCTCCGCAGCGATGAGAAGCGGATGAAGATCGATACCGATCAGTTGTTCATCCGATCCCCCGAGCAGATGTACGCTGCGTTCCCGCATCAAGCCGAAGCGGTGGCGCGGTCGCAGGAGATTGCGAACCGCGTCGACATTAATCTCGATCTGAAGACGCGGCACTTCCCGGTCTTCGCGCCGCCGCCGGGGCTGACCGATGTGCAGCACCTGCGGAATGTGGCGTTGGAGGGACTGAAGTGGCGGTACGGCGAGGAACCGGAGCAAAAGTATCATGACCGGCTCAACTTCGAACTCGGCGTGATCGAGAAGATGGGGTTCGCGAGTTACTTCCTGATCGTGTGGGACTTTGCGAGATTCGCCCGCGACAAGGGGATTCCCTGTTCGGCCAGAGGCTCGGCCTGTGGGGCGATCGTGGCGTTCGTGCTCGGTTTGTCGGATGTCTGCCCGATCAAGTACGACTTGCTGTTCGAGCGGTTCCTCGACCCAAACCGTACGGAAGCGCCCGATATCGACATCGACTTCTGTCAAGAACGCCGCGAACTGGTGATTCAATACGTGAAGGAGAAGTACGGGTACGCCAACGTGGCCCAGATTGGCACGTTCGGCACCCTCAAGGCCAAGGCCGCGGTGCGCGACGTGTGCCGGGCGCTGGGCGTCGACCTGAAGCGGGCCGATGTGATCGCCAAGATGGTTCCAGAAGAATTAAACATTAAGCTCAAGGATGCCTTAATCAAGAGTCCCGAACTCAAGGCCGAGTACGACAATGACCCGCAGATCAAGGAGGTGATCGACTTCTCCATCGCCCTCGAAGGATTGGCCAAGAGTGCGGGCACACACGCCGCCGGGGTGGTGATCGCTGACCGACCGCTGGTCGAGTACGTGCCGCTGCAGAAGATCACCGGACGGGACGACATCCTCACGCAGTGGACCGATGTCGAGAAGGCCGGTCTGCTGAAGATGGACTTTTTAGGTTTGCGGAACCTGACGATTCTCGACCGTGCGGTCAAGAACGTGAAGCGGCATCGCGGGGTCGACATCGTACCCAAAGACTTGCCTCTGGATGACAAGCCGACGTTTGCTTTGCTCCAGCGGGGCGAGACGAAAGGGATCTTCCAGCTCGAGTCCGGCGGGATGCGCGACCTGCTGACGAAGATGAAGCCCGACAAGTTCGAGGACATCATCGCCACCTCAGCCCTGTACCGCCCCGGACCGCTGGAAGGGGGGATGGTCACCACCTATGTCGAATGCAAAAACGGTCGGCTCGAAGTGGCCAAGATCCACCCCATCGTCGACCCCGTGCTGGCCGAGACCTACGGCGTGATGGTGTACCAGGAACAGGTGATGCGCATCCTGAACCGACTGGGCGGAATCGAACTGGCCAGTTCTTATAAGTGTATTAAAGCGATCTCGAAGAAGAAGCTGGATGATATCGCGAAGTATAAGGGCCAGTTTATTGAGGGAGCCCAGAGCAACGGCATGTCCGAGGAGCAGGCCACGGAGTTGTTCGGGTTGATCGACAAGTTCGCGGGCTACGGGTTTAACAAGTCACATTCAACCGCCTATGGAGCCATCGCCTACCAGACGGCGTACCTCAAGGCACACTACCCCGGCGAGTTCATGGCGGCCCTCCTGTCCTGCGAAATGGAGAGCAGCGAACGGATCGCGGAACATGCCGACGATGCCCGCCGGATGCAGTTGGACCTGCTGCCGCCGAATGTGAACCTGAGTGATGTGGAGTTCACGGTGGTGGAGGAGGAAGCAGAGGCCCAGGGCCTAGAGCCCAGGGCCAAGGGGCAGAAGGGGAGGAAGAAGGGACAAGGGGCAAGTGACAAGGGGCAACAGGCGGACGCTACTCCGGGCGCTGACGCTTCCGGCTCTCCACCCTCAACCCTCAACTCTCAACGCCTCTTCCGCAAGATCGCCTTCGGCATGGGGGCCATTCGCGGCGTCGGCGATGCCCCGGTGCGGGCGATCATGGAAGAACGGCAGAAGAACGGGCCGTATAAAAACATCTTCGACTTGTGCGAGCGGATCGACCCCAAAGTGCTGCAAAAGGGGTCGCTCGAAATGCTCATTAAGGCCGGAGCCCTCGACTGCTTCGGGCCCAACCGTGCTCAACATCTCGCCGCTGTCGACCGCGCGACGCAGGCCGCCGCTAATCGGTTCCGAGACAAGGCCAAGGGCCAACGCAACCTCTTCGATGCCCCCGCCAAGCCCGGTGCCGAAAAGGTCGTCGAACCCGAGGTCACGCTCCCGCCACTCGAAGACATCCCGCACAGCCAGAAGCTGAACCTCGAAAAGGAAGTCCTCGGGTTCTATCTCACGTCGCATCCGCTGACCGAGTTCGCCCCGCAACTGACGGCCTACTCTCAGCATCAGATTCATGATCTGCGAGAGATGGGCGATGGGAAGGAGGTCGTTCTCGGAGGTTTAATCGGGGCGATTAAGATTGCCGCCACCAAGAAGCCGAGCCGCAATGGCCACAGCAAGTACGTGAACTTCGACCTCGAAGATGCGACCGGCGTCGTCCGCTGCATCATGTGGCCCGAGGACTTCGCCGTGCATGGAGAGAAGGTCAAGAAGGATGCCATCGTCCTCATTCGGGGCCGCACCGACTCGAAGGGCCGCGAGCCGAACATCATCGTCAACAAGCTGATGACGCTGGAGCAGGCGGAGAAGGAGTTCACCAAACGTCTGCTGGTGAAGTTCCGCCGAGGCTTCCACACCGAGACCGACATGAAGCGCGTCCGCGATGCGCTGCAGCGGTTCCCCGGCAAGACGCCGGTGGTGGTGGTGATCGACACCTGGGCCGAGGCCGGGACCAATGGGCACGCCGAGAACGGCCACTCCAATGGAACCACATCCGCCACCCGCACCGCGCTGAAGTGCTACCTCACCGTCCCCTCCGCCGTGTCCGCAGGCATCGACCTGCGACGAGAACTGACCACTCTTCTCGGCCTTGACGGCTTCCGGTTCGAAGCCGGTTCCGCCTCTCCCCCCAGCGGCAGTTCGTCGTCGGACAACGACTGATTCGGAACTTGTCAGAGTCAGACTCTGGTGTCGTCCGTGGCCCGTCCGAGCTGGAACTCGGCCAGGCGATCCACGATCCCAGAGTCCTTCAAGAGCGTCTCAAACTCCCGCACCACCGGCGACTCGCGCCGCGACTCCGGCACGAGGAAGTCGTACTGCTCCCGTCGAATCGGGATCATCGCGAGACCGTATTGACGAGCCACCGTCTCGATCGCCACTCCCCAATCGGCCCGGCCTTGTGCGATCGCCGCTGCGACCGCGTTGTGGGATTTGGTCTGCACGCGGTAGCCGGGGAGGTCGGCGGGGTGCTTCGTCCGCGACAGCAGTTCGTCGATCAGGATGCGCGTCCCGCTGCCGAGGTTGCGGTTGATCATGCGACAGTTGGGATCGGTCGTGGCTCGCTCCAATGCGACCACCAGCGTGGCCCCTGCAAACCTCGCGTCCCCCGGTCGATAAACGAAACACTGCTGCCGCGAATATCCCGGAATCAGTTGAATCCCCGGCACGAGGAACGGGCGGTTGTACTCTCCGGTGGCCGAGTCATAGAGATGCACCCCCGCAATGTCGCACTCGCCGCGTCGCGCCGCAGCCAGTCCGCCCTGGCTGCCAACGGTCAGGACGCGCGTGGTGTACCCGCGCTCTCGGAGTTCGCCGAGCAACATGTCCAACCCGACGCAGTGGCTGCCGATGACGACGAGGTCGGCGGGTTCGAGGGCTTCGTCGAGGAGCGTGACTTCGACGAGATCCCCCTCATCGAGGCACTCGGTCTGTTGAGGGATCGTGATAAACCCATCGGCCCCGCTGAACGTCGTGACCGATCCGGAGCCTTTCCCCATCGGATAGGCCGACCAGCCCTCTGCCCCGCGCACCAGCCCCACCAACACGTACTCGGTCCGGCCCCGTTCCGAGTTGATCCGCAGTGGCACGCGGGCCGGGACAGTGCGGCGCTTGACGCGACTGCGACCGGCCAGCTTCCGCAACACCGGGGCCACGAACTCGTGAAACGTAAAGATCGCCGAGGTCGGGAACCCCGGCAGCACCACCACCGGCTTGCCATTGGTGACCGCCAGACAGATCGGCTTGCCCGGCTTGAGAGCCACTCCGTGGGCCACGATGCCGGGGTTCGGCAGGTCGCGAACCACCTGATACGACAGGTCGCCCGCCCCCTTCGAGGTGCCGCCCGAGAGCAGCACCATGTCATACGTGAGCCCCTCGTTCACCAGCAATCGCAGCTGATCGAGATCATCGCGGACCGTGCCGAGGCAGATCGGATCGCCCCCCAGTTCTCGCACTGTGGCTGCCAGAATCGTGGCGTTCGAGTCGTACACCGAACCGGTGGGCAGCGGCTGACCGGGGGCGACGATCTCGTCGCCGGTGGAGAGGATCGCCACACGCGGTCGCCTCCACACTGTCACGCGATCGAGGCCGAGCGCGGACAGTACGCCGAGCTCGCGAGCGGTCAACACCTGCCCCGCCCACAGGACCGTTTCGCCGCGCGTGATGTCCGATCCCGCCGAGCTGATGTTGCCGCCCGGCGAGACCATGACGCGGATGGCCACAGCGGGTTGGCCGTCGAGGTCGATCGACTCAGTCTGCTCGACCATCACGATCGCATCAGCCCCGCGCGGGAGCATGCCACCCGTGGCGATCACACTCGCCAAACCGGGGGTGATCTCGCATTGAGGCACTCGACCGGGGGAGAGGATTTCGGCGGTCAGCCGTAGCGTGCGCGGCTGCTCTTCATCGGCACCTTGCAAGTCGGCTGAGCGCACCGCAAAGCCGTCCACGTTGGAGCGGTCGAACGCCGGGACATCGACCTCGGCGAGGACGTGGCTCGCCAGGACTCGCCCCGCCGCTTCCAGCAGCGACACCGTCTCGACCCCAAGTGGTCGGAGGTCCAGCGCCGACTCAAACCGCTGGGCCGCCTCATCGCGAGTCAGCACATCCAGGAACTGCGTCTGGCGGGAGGACTGGCGCAAGGCGTCATTCGGATTCGGGGGTTCATGATTCATTACGGTTCACCCACTTGGCGTAAGTGATGAACGGCCAGTATGGGTGTGTTGGAACAACCCACAGCGTGGCAGGGATGTACCCCAACGGGGTATCGCCACGTAGCCCAGGGTTGGCGACGAAGGAGCCTACCCTGGGTCGAATCGGTGTTTGAGGCTCTTCAACCCCAACGGGGTTGCGTCGCGCATCGCCGATGGAGCCAAGAGGGTTGCCTCGCGAAAGGACGCAACCCCGTGGGAGTTGGGATGTCCATGATTCCCTGACCCAGGGTAGCCCGCTGCGCGTGCAACCCTGGGCTAAGTGACGGAACCCCGTGGGGGTTGGAGGCTCGAACAGCCGATCTCCGGTCATTCGGTAGGCAGGCTCGTGACCATCCCACCTCATCGTCAGACGATCACTCATGGCGTCACCGCCGGGATGGCCTTCCGCGCAGTGAGGTCGTACTCCGTCCCCGGTTCGAGGGTCTCGTAACCGGTGCCATCCTCTCTCTTCACCTGCTCGCGATGATGCACCAGCACCTGGCTGGCTCCGATCACCCGCAGACGCGACCCCTGCACGACCACAGCTGTGCCTTCATCGATCCCGAGGCCGAGCAGTTCGGGGTGGGCCTCGATGACGGGGGCCAGATCATTGTGGCGTTTGCGAGCGATGACATGCTGGTCGATGGCACAGCTTCGCACGAACCCGAAACCAACTTCATGGCCAGGAGCCATCATCAACTGATTCCCTTCGGGAGCCCCGCGTACCAGATAGTCCCCCTGGATCGTGGCTCCAGCGGATGACCCGCCGATGACGCCTCCGCGTTCGAGAACCGCGTGCAGTTCCTGGTAGGTCTTGGTTTTGAGGTAGGCATCCGCCAGCCGCCACTGCCGCCCGCCATCGATCCACACCCCCTTGGCCCGACGCAGGGGAGCTGTGAATTCTTCGGTGTCGGCTACGAGGATATCGCGCGTGTGGACCACGGTGATGTCCTTGGCCCCGGCCCGAGCGAGGAAGGAGTCAGCCACATACTCCGCCCCCCAGTCTTCGCCTTCCAGAGCGGTCGGCAGAATCACAAACGGAGAGTCGATGCCACCGGCCCGGGCGATGAACTCGTCAATGATTTCGCGTCCCATCCGCCCCCCGCCCACGATCACCAGCGCCCCCTTCTCGGGACCGCACGTCTGAGCCAGAGCCGGTTGGACACCACTCAACACCGTACACAGGAGCAGCCACAGGAGTGTTCGAGCCATGAGGGGTCCACCGTTCCAAGAGCTTCGCGGAAACGCAGTTCACGTGCAGTGTAATCCGTCCCGCCCAGAGGGCGAAGCTCCGGCGATGCAGGGGATGGCTTGCGAAGAGCCGGGGCACAACACATCGCAGGGACAAGCAATCACGGTGAGGGGACATTCCGATCGAGAGAACTGATGGAGCGGCTCGGATTCCCCAACACAGTCGGACACGCCGTAGAATGAAGAAACCTCTCGCAGCACGGTCCCGACCTTCCGACTCTGAGACCCTGACATGACACGTCCCAAACCGATAGACCAGACCGAGCGCTTCCGTCAGCAGCGACTGCGGATGGTGGCACAGCAGTTGGCGTCGCAAGGCATCGCGGACCCACGAGTCCTGTCGGCCATGTCCGATGTCCCGCGCGAGAAGTTTGTCCCGAAAGAGTTCTGGGACGAAGCGTACCGAGATGGCCCGATCCCGATTGGGCAGGGACAGACGATCTCGCAACCCTACACGGTCGCAATGATGTGCGAGGCACTCCAACTGGACGGCGATGAGAAAGTGCTGGAGATCGGCACCGGGTCGGGCTATGCGGCTGGAGTACTCTCCCGACTGGCCCGTGAGCTTCACACGATCGAACGTATTCCGGAACTCGCCACTGCGGCAGCGGATCGGCTGCACCGCCTGGGGATCACCAACGTGAAGGTTCACATCGGAGACGGATCATTGGGGTTGGCCGAGGAGGCTCCGTTTGACGCCATCGTGGTCACAGCGGGCGGCCCCGACTTGCCGTCGGCGTATGGGGAGCAACTGGCCGAGGGCGGACGCATCGTGATGCCCATCGGTCGCCGGCACGATCAAACGATGTGCCGCTACACGAAGCGAAACGGAACCCTGGACCGCGAAGAGCTGGGAGGCTTCTGCTTCGTGCCGCTGATTGGTAAGGACGCTTGGTGATTTACGCCAGCCACAGCAGGCTCACGGCGTCGATGGTCGTGTCTGACTTGCGGGGCTTGACCTCGTGGTCGGTGACTTTGATCCCTTCAATGTCGAGTTCCTTGGTGATCCGGTCGATCTCGGTTTGCAGTTCGATTTCCAGGGCCTCAATGTCGGCCTGGATCGCTTCGACGGTCTCCTGGGCTCGCGACACATCGCCCTTCTGTTCGGCGGCGCGGGTGGCCGAGCGGACGCTCGTGGCGGCTCGTGTAACGTTCGTGGCCGTTGCCAGTTTGCGACCGAAGAGCGCCCCAAGGATCGAAGTGCCGAACTGCACAGCTGCGGTGAGGGTGGCCCCCGAGGACTGAGCCTGCTCGCGTTCGACGGCTTGTTCGGCCTTGCGCTTGCGCTCCATCAGCGAGTTGGCTTTGGTGGCGTACTTGGTCCGCAGCTTCTCGACCTGCAACTCGCGCTGCTCGCGGGCGGCGTGCTTCAGGCGGGCCTGGAAGTCGCCGGGCTTTTCCTCGGGCAGGGCGTACTGGTTGAGGGCCTCACAGTAGCCAACCGTGAAGAGGCCCTCGCGGTAGAGGTAATTTTTGAGGCCGGTCTTCCAGGCCGTGTACGACTTGGTTTGCGACAGCGAGGACGGAGGCGTTTCGAACTTCGCCCCGTCGGCAGGCTGGTTGGTAAAGGCGAGTTCGTCGGGGTTGACCTCATCGGCGGCCTCCCACGGATCATCCGGCACGCCCTCGGTCACCTCGCACAGGCGGGCGACGTTCTTCCAGACATCGACCCCAGCTTTGGCGTCGATGAAGTGCATGCGGGCGGTGCCGAGGAGGGCCGGACGGTAGACGACTTGGCCCGCCGTTGAGACCTCGCCGTAGATCTGGCGGATGTCGGCGGGGAGGACCGGGGCGAAGCCTGCGGTGGAACTGGTGTTCGCAGTGGCAGTGGTCACTTCGCTCGCTGGGAAAGCCCGCGGGTTGCAACCCACGGGCTTTGTGGCAGACGCTGATTCACTTTTACGCGACGCCATCAGCGACGAAATCTGCTCGCGCGTCAGCGGCCCGCGCAGGTACGACATCGCCCACCGCGTCTGCATCACGACCGGAGCGTCCTCATGCACGTTGTTCAGCAGGAACACGCGATTGCCCAGGCCGCTGAGAATTCGATCGACTTTCTGCCGATCAAACGTCGCCCCGGCTTGCGACGAGGCTCCCTCCAACCCGTCGAGCACGCGCAGCTTGTCGCGCTCAGTCTGGAGCCGACCGAGGAACCAGGTCCCCGCATTCGACAGGGCCTTATAATCGAGGTCGACCGGGTTCTGTGTCGCGAGGATCAATCCCAGTCCATACGCGCGGGCCTGCTTGAGTAGTGTCAGCATGGGGATCTTCGACGGCGGGTTCGCAGTCGGCGGCAGATACCCGAACACCTCGTCCATGTACAACAGTGCCCGCAGGCTTGATGTCCCCGGCTGTTGACGCATCCACGCGATCATCTCGGTCAGCAGCAGCGTCACGAAGAACATCCGCTCGTGATCGTTCATGTGGGCGATCGAGATGATCGACATCCGGGGCTTGCCGCTCTCCGTATACAGCAGCCGCTGGATGTTGAGCGGCTCGCCCTTGGTCCACGAGGTAAACGCGGGCGAGGCGAGGACGTTGTTGATCGTCATCGCCAGCTTGAGCCGGTCGGCTGCGGGGAATATCTGGTCGACATCCATGATCCCGATCTGGCGAAACGGTGGGTTCTGGACTTCGCGAATCAGGTTCGCCAAATCGAGCGACCGACCCGCCCGCCAGGCACTGTCGAGAATGTTCGACAGATAAATGTGCTCGCGACTTTGCAGAGGGTTCGCATCCAGATCGAGCAGCGTGAGCAGTCCTCCGACCGCTGCCGAGATGCGTTCCCGCATGGCGTCGGCGCTGTTGAGGATCGCTGCGGGCGGCGCATCGAGCGACTTGAGGATCGTGAGTTGCAACCCGGCGTCGCTGCCGGGCGTATAGATCGAAACATCGACGGCATCGCGGAAGCGCTGGATGCGATCCTGGGGCTGGTCCCAGTCGGCGAGGCCCTTCTTCCAGAGGGCGGCGCGGTCGGCTGCGAATTCGTCTTCGGTCATGCCCTTTCGACTGGCCTCATCCTTTTCGACCCACGGGCGGAACTCGGCCGCACTGAGTCCGGGGAAGGTGAGCATGAGGTTGCCGAGATCCCCCTTGGGGTCGATCACGATCGACGGGATGCCATCGATCGCCGCCTCTTCGAGCATGGCAATGCCGAGGCCCGTCTTCCCGCTGCCAGTCATGCCGACGATGACGGCGTGGGTCGTGAGATCCTTCGAGTCATATAGAATCGGATCGGTCCCGGTCTTCCCGGCGTCGATGTCGAACGAGCGCCCCAGGTAGAAGACGCCCAGCTTTTCGTAGTCGTACATGGGGAGTTCCTGGGGAACGTTGAGGGTTGAGGGTTGAGGGTTGAGGGTTCATCTCATTCCCAAGCTCGGCTTGGGAACACCTATCCGCGAAGCTCCGCTTCGCCGCGTGCCAACAGTCGCTCGACCACGAGGAAGGCTTTCGGGAGTCTGTAGAGGCTGTGATCGCCGAAACAATTCGCCCACCTTCTGGCGAAGGTAGCGACTCCGACGACGCGTTCACCTAGACAGCCGTGCGGCATCTGACCTAAAACACCGCCCTGAATCAAGTTCGCTCCCCAGCGGCTCATTGGATGAGGCCAGAAGGAGCAAATCGGATGGCGCGGTGGCCCGGCAACCGCGATGAGAACGGAGTCTCGCTTTGAACATTTTCGCATGGCTGATGCTCTGCGCTCTTCAATTGCCCCACTCGCAGGTCGAGCCAGATCCGGCGTTCGATCGACCTGCCAGTACGACTCTCGCCACTGACGACCCCGGGCCACCGACAGCCGAGCTGCCGCACGATCGATTCACAATCGCTTTGGAGAGAATTGCTCAATCATTGACAAAATCGGGCAAGCCAGAAGGAAAAGACGAACTACCGCTGCCCGATCCAACTTCCGAAAAGCTGAACGCTCAGCAGCAGGTCTCCCAGTGGTACGAGCAGATCAAGATTTTCGTGACGACGCGAGGGACTGAGTTCCTGATGGACATCGCCTCAGCGATTGCCATCTTTTACTTCGGGCGTATGCTGGCCCGGATGGCGACCAAAATTGTCTCCGAAGTCATGGAGAAGCTGGGAACCGATCCGATCCTCGTCAAGTTTGGGGCCAACCTGCTCTACTGCGCCCTGATGGGGGTGATCGGGATCGCCTCGCTGAAAATGCTCGGGGTCGATATGACCTCGGTCACCGCCATGATCGCAGCCGCAGGATTTGCGATCGGGCTGGCCCTGCAAGGTTCGCTGGCCAACTTCGCTGCGGGAATCATGCTGATCGTGTTCAAACCGTTCAGTGTCGGCGACGAGATCGAAGCGGGCGGCGAAACCGGCAATGTCGAAGAGGTCAACATCTTCAACACGATCATGCGGACCAACGGCAACGTGAAGATCATCGTCCCCAACGGACAGGTCACGACCGGCACGATCAAGAACTTCACAGCCCAGAGGATTCGGCTCATTGAGCTGCGGGTGGGGTGTGGGTACTGCGATGACCTCAAGTCGGTGAAGGCGTTCCTCGACAAGCTCGTGCGCGGCGATGTCCGGATCGTGACGACCCCGCCGCCTGCCGTTGCGGTGGCGGAACTGTCGGACTTCAGCGTGATTTTTTCCGTGAAGTGCTGGGTCGGAACCAAGGAGTTCGGCGAGGTGCGGTCTGCGCTACTGGAGCGGATCAAGCTCGGGTTCGACGAACACGGGTTCACGTTCCCGTACCCCAGTCGCGATGTGTACGTGCATCAGTCCAACATCGGGATCGCGAAAGCCGCGTAGGCCGCAGTCGCTCCGCACCCGCCTGCTGCGTGTGTGCATCAGCCAAGTCGGCATTCCATGCAGAAGCCTCTTGGCCACCTGAGACGCGGGGACCCGTTGGCAGAGGAAGTGGAATGGCTCACACAAAGGCACGAAGG
>JAYTWO010000590.1:0-6027 GCA_043743415.1 Planctomycetota bacterium | reverse complement strand
CGAGCCGGTGTGCGAGGACGGTGCCAATCACGGCTTCTTTGGCCAGCAGCCGACCTCGCAGCTGTTCCGGATCGCCCAGCACGAGATCGATGGGAAGTTGATCTTCATAACCAACCACCTGTCGAGTCATCAAGGTGGCCACGGTCCCATCGATCGAGGCCAGAGAAAACGAAATGCGATCGATGAACTCAATGCCCGCGATGCCGTTGAGTCGTGACTCCAAATCATCTGGCAGTGAATCGGCTGCGGACATGTCGACGCGGGGACGACTGGCCCGCAACAGAAAATCGGACGTGAGGGTCCGATCCAGCCACGACTGGGCGTCCTCGGTGACAGCCAGAGTGGTGTTACCGATGGCGATGCTGGTCGCGGAGACGACAAACAGGACGGCGGTCGTGAGCGCCGTGCGTCCAAAGTTGTCGAGGAGTTGCCGCTGCCCCAACTGGGCTTCCACGGCATAAAAACGACCGATCACCACATACAACAGCGAAGCTCCGGGGCGGATCAGCGACGGCAGGCAGACCAGGCCCGCAATCAGCACGAGAGAAATTCCAGCAATCGAAGTCCACTCCGTGAGAATGTCCAGGTACGTGCAGACAAACATCGATGCTGCGGCACACAGCGTCACGAGGCCCCAGCGCGTGGCCGCGTACACAGGAATGGCGCGGTGCGGGGCTGTGGCTGATCTCAGCACTCCCAACGGCGGCGCATCGCAGGCGGTGCGAGCCGGATTCCACACCGAGACCAGTGTGACCACCGGACCAAAGATCAGTCCGGCCAGTATCGCATGGGGATGGATCGCCATGTGGACCATGTGGCTGAATCCATAGATATCGTGCATGCCCTGGGCCAGCGCGCTGCTGCCTAACATCCCCAGCAGAACACCCACTACGGTCCCGATGCTGCCCAGAAACATGGCCTCCCGATACATCGACCCGCGGACTTGCTCCGTGGTGGCTCCCACAATTCTCAGCAGGGCAATTTGCCGCTGTCGCTCGGCCACGGACATCTGAAATGTGTTGATCACAATGAAGATCGCGGCCACCACTGACAACGTGGCCGCCACATTCAGGCTGACATTGATGATCGCTTCGGTCGGTCGGCACAGGTCTGACGCGGAGGCCGTCTGCGACAGCATCAGAGGCGTCGAAAGCTGCGGTCTGATGTGGGAGGCCACGCGGTCCGGGTCCGCCCCCGGCTCCAGCACGATCTTCAGGGCGGTGGCCGAGTCGGGTGCGTGTTCCAGGTGGGCCGCAGCGGACAGGGGCATGAACACGGAGGCCGTTTCTTCGATGGCCCCGATCCCGGTCGGTTTCAGAATCCCCGTGATGGTTCTCCGAATCATCCACTGTTGCCCGCGCATCCGGAGTCGGACATCATCTCCCACCGAGAGTCCCAGGCGGTCGGCGACCCCCGCTTCCAAGCAGACCTCAGCGGGTTCGGTACACCTTCTCCCCGACACGATTTCGAAATCGCGAATGCCGTGATACTGCTCCAGGTCGACCCCCAGCGCAATGCCTTTCACCTGTTGGCGTCCCGCCACGATGACCGCAAAGATCCGATAGATCGGGATGGCCGCTTGGACTCCCGGCTGGTCTGCCACCGGCGGCAGGTCGCTCAGCGAAAACGACGTGGCGTCGTGGGCCACGATCTCCATCGCCACCCGAGAGGCGAGTGCCTGATGCAGTGCGTCCAACTGCGTGCGAGTCGCCGCGGTGGACTGCAACACGGCCACCACTGCTGCGACGCCTCCGGCAATGCTCAGGATGGTGAGCAGGGTCCGCACGGGCCGCAAGCGGATGTTGTTCCAACAGAAGCTCCAGGGGATCATCCGCCGATCTCCAGATGCAGTGCCGCCATCCACTCGGCGTCCTGGCTGGGGACGCCATCGAAACGGACTCGGCCATCGAGCAAGACAATCAGACGATCGGCCTGCGATGCGACGCGGATATCGTGAGTGACGACCACGACGGTCTGCTGGCCCTGATGGGCGACCGCGTGCAGCAATTGGGTGATCTCGCGACCTCGCACCGTGTCCAGATTTCCCGTCGGTTCATCGGCCAGAACCAGCGACGGGTGGATGACCAGCGCCCGGGCGATCGCCACCCGCTGCTGCTCTCCACCGGACAACTGAGACGGCAAATGCCGCAGCCGGTGAGACATACCCACCTGCTGCAAACAGGCCTGAGCCCGAGGCACGGCCTCCCGCTGAGACACCCCATCCAGGACCAGCGGCAGCGTGACGTTGTCCACGACGCTCAACGTCGGGACAAGATTGAATGATTGAAAGATGAACCCGATCCGTCGGCGGCGTAGCAGAGTCAGTTCCAGATCCCGAAGCCCGACCAAGTTCTGCCCGTTGACCCAGATCTCACCGGAAGTCGGCGGCTCAATCCCGCCCAGGATGTGCAGCAGCGTACTCTTGCCCGACCCGCTGGGCCCCATGATGGCGATCATCTGGCCTCGGGGAATCTGAAGCGTGACATCCCGGAACGCCTGGACCTCGACCCCTTCGTGGATGAAGGTCTTGGAGAGGTTCGTGGTGCGAATGACAATGTCACTCGGATTCTCAGGGGCCATCAACTGCGGAACCTCGCCCATGCAACACCGGGAACTCGACGCGAGCAGACTGGCTGGCTGGATTTTTCCGCCTCGACTCTGGGGCCAGAAGTTCCGCCGAACAGCAGTGTGGCGGTGGCTGTCACCAAACGCAAACGCCTTCACCGACGTGGAGCGGTCACGGGGGCATTCGCTCAATGAGGGTGCCTGCATGTCAAATGGCAGAGTGTACTGGAGAGGTAAAACTCAGAGGCCACGGATCGACATGGAAAAACACGGACGCCATCGAAGGACAGGCCTTTCGATATCGACACCGGTGATTTGCCGGTCGAACAACACTCTATTGGGTGGGAATCAAAGGTGTCAGGAACCGTTCTCGCAATAATCGCAGCTTGCGTCGTGTGGGCGTGCCCGATATTGGTTCCTGACACCTTTCTGACACCTTCGATATTGGTTCCTTTCACCTTTGTTTCCTTTCCCTTTCAATATTGTTTCCTTCCCTTTGTTTCCTTCAAGAATGGCTCGCCTCTGCCCTCGCGACGCTCAATGGTGAACTCGCAATTGACGCACTTCGTGGCTGGACTCCACTTCTGCGCCGCGACCCGCGACTGGTCGGACGACGCATCGAAGGTCACCAGCATCGAGAGACACACAACCGCGTTGCGATCCTGTTCGAGATTAACGAAGCGAACAGCCGAGTCACGATCCTCTCCATTGATGTGAAATGACCGGGTCGACATGTGAGGCAACCACTCGCAGCTGACCACCCCCACGGGCAGGACGTGTCAACCCGTCGCAAAACCACGAGTTGGGGAGTTGGACAGAGTTGACTCCCGTTCCCCTCTCATCAGGGGTACACTACTCGCCGACCACACTCCCCACACGGGACACGGATGCCATGTCGGCCCTCACGGAAGCTGCCCCGCGGATTCAACAACTCTCCGCCAGCGTGATCAACAAGATCGCAGCTGGGGAGGTGATTGAGCGTCCGGCGAGTGTGATTAAGGAGTTGTTGGAGAACTCGATCGACGCCCTGGCGACCCGCATTGAGGTCGAGATCCAGCGCGGCGGGGCGGACCTGATTCGCATCGTCGACGATGGTGAAGGTATCCACCCGGACGACCTCCCCCTCGCTGTCGCAGCTCATGCGACAAGCAAGCTGCGGAGTGCGGATGACCTGTTCCATGTGCGGTCGATGGGGTTTCGGGGTGAGGCGCTGGCCTCGATCGCCGAGATCTCGCGGCTGCGGATTCGCTCGCGGCAGGGCGACTCCGACATCGGCACCGAACTCACCGTCGAGGGCGGCGACAGCCAGCCGCTGGTCCCCTGCGGCTGTCCGGTGGGCACGTCGATCGAGGTCCGCGAGCTGTTTTATACGACCCCGGTGCGGCGGAAGTTTCTCAAGAATGCCTCGACCGAATTCGGCCACATCTCGGAGCAGTTCACCCGCATCGCGCTGGCGAACCCCAACCTGCATCTGACTCTCAAGCACAACGACCGCGTGGTCTACGATCTCCCCGCGACCCAGAATCTCCAAGAGCGGTTGGAGCTGTTCTATGGGGCGGAGCTGGCGCAGGATCTAATCCCCGTCGAGATGCACCGCGATGGCAACCGCGTGTGGGGCTTCGTCGGTCATCCCAAACAATCGCGCACCACGCGCAAGCACCAGTACCTGTTTCTCAATGGTCGCTGGATTCAGGACCGCTCGCTGCAACATGCCCTCAACGAGGGGTATCGCGGGCTGTTGATGGTGGGCCGGCAACCGGTGGCGTTTCTGTTTCTCGAAGTGCCGCCCGACAGCGTCGATGTGAACGTCCATCCGACGAAGTCCGAAGTGCGGTTCCTCGACCCCAGCGCCCTGTTCCGGCTGGTCTTGTCTTCGATCCGCTCCAAGTTCCTGGGCATGGACCTGGGCGGTGTCCTGGATGCCAACCGCCTCGTCCCCAATGCCCAGCTCGGCAGCTCCCTCGAACAGGCCCCCGTTCACGACCTCAGCTTCGACGAACGCGAGGCCACCTCAGCTGTGGCTCCGCAGTGGAGAGCGGAGGAGGAGTTGTCGAACTGGGCCCAGACCCAGCTGTCGGAGTGGAGGCCAGCATCCGATCGACCGGCTCCGATCGAGAGCAGCTATGCCCTCCGCGCGGAGTCGTCCCCGTCGTCCCCCGAGGAGCCGCACTCCGATCCGGATCTCCCGTCGACCGATATCACCGGCTCGCTGAACCCGTGGCTCGATCGCGCGGCCCTCCCGCCACCGACCACCCAGTTCCGCCCGTACCCCGGTGGCCCGACTCCGATCGCCAGCCGCATCCTCGCGCCTCCGGCCCCCACTCCCGCTGCCACACTGCGAGCGGCTGAACTCCCCACCACCGGAGCTGCGTCCGAAGTCCGGGCGATGCAGGTCCACGACTGCTATCTCGTCATCGAGACCCCCGACGGCGTCCACATCATCGACCAGCACGCCCTCCACGAACGGATCATGTACGAACAGCTGCGACGGCGGATTCTCAGCGGCAGTGCCGAGGTCCAGCGGCTGCTGGTGCCCATCCCGATCGAGCTGACCCCGCGCGAGGCGGCGATCGCCCTCGACAACACCGAACTGCTGGCCGAACTGGGCCTGCTGGTCCAGGACTTCGGCGGGAACACAGTCGCCCTCAGCGGCCTCCCCCGGCTGAGTCGCCGCGCGGACCCCACCGACCTGCTCAAATCGGTCATCGAAAAGATCGACTCCCAGCACGAACAGCTGACCCGCCGCGATCTCCTCGACAGCTTGCTGCACATGATGGCCTGTAAGTCGGCCATCAAGGCGGGACAGCGGCTCTCGCAGGAAGAGATCACGGCCCTCCTCGAACAACGGCACCTGTGCGACGACCACCACCACTGCCCGCATGGCCGACCGACTTCACTGAAGCTGTCGAAGACGGAACTCGACCGGCAGTTCGGTCGGTTGGGGTAGTTCGACTGTTGGAGTTCAGGCTTTAGCCTGTCTGTGGTCTGGCAGTGCCGATCGCCGCACATCGGCGAAGCAGCCTCAAGGCTGAACTGCATCGGTTGGGGAGGGGGGACTCAAGCCAATGAGTCCTCCCGACCTCGATCAATGGGATCACTCGGGCAGCGCGTCGCGCCCGCGCTGGCGAAACGCCGTCGAGTGGACGATCCCCAGCACGTAGCCCGAGACGCGATCTCCCTCGGACTTCCCGTGATCGACAATGGCTCGCACCGCGCACTCGTCAAAATACTCCAACCCCCGCCCCAGCGAGTACGTCAACAGCCGCTCCGTGAAGCACCGCCGGAAGTCGTCCGACCGCTCCAACAAGATCGCCCGCAATTCCTTCGGCCCGGTGAACTTTCGCCCATCGGGGAGATCGCCTGTCGCATCGACATCGGCGTTCCCGTCGTTGGTTCGCCACGCTCCGGTGGCGTCATAATTCTCTAACCCGAACCCCAGCGGATCCATCAATTGGTGGCACG
>JAYTWO010000589.1:0-2834 GCA_043743415.1 Planctomycetota bacterium | reverse complement strand
GTCGTGCTACATTTAACTGCCTGGGCGGAAGTCGGATCGGGAACTGGTGCGGAACTGGACCTGCATGCCGTAGACCTCTTCGAACATGTTGCGGTTTTGCTTGAGGGCCAATTGCTCGACGGAGAGGTCGTCGACATGGGGAATTGAGATGACGAGCGTGTTGGCCTTGCGGTGGCACTCCAGTTCGCGAATGCGGCTGGTGCGGGCGGCGTCGAGGGCCAGCGCGATGCGCAGGATGGCGGCCATCTTGGCCACCGCCACGCGGCCATCCCGGTCGAGCGTACTGTAATAAGGGTGCGTCGGCTTCGGGGACGAACGGCGGTGATAGCGAGTCACTAATCCGACGAGCAGCACATCCGCACTGGAGAGTCCGAACAGTTCGCTGTTCATGATTAAATACTGAGAATGTTTATGGAGGCTCCCGCTGCTCACGAACATCCCGATCTCGTGCAATAGAGCTGCGATATAAAGTAGCAACTCATGGCGAGAGTCGAAACCGTGTTCGCTCTTGAGTTCCAGGAATAACTTCTGCGAGAGTACAGCGACTTGAACCGCGTGTTCCTCATCGAATTGATACTTGCGACCCAATTCCATTGCCGAGCGGACGATTTGCCGCCGGAAGTCCTCGGACCAGACCCCGCCATCGGCCATCTCCCGCAGCAGCCCGTCCCGCAGATTCGCCGTGCTGACGTGGATCTGTTCCAAATTCAGCAGCCGCGCGAGTTCGAGGTAGGTCAACAGTGCTGGCCCCGCGGTCTCCGCCTCCGCCAGCGGAATGCCATACTTGCGGACGATTGCGTCCTCGCCGAGTTCGAGGAACTCATCCACGAACCGGGTCAGTTGCTTGACTGTAATAATTCCGAACTGGGTTTGATCCCAATTCTTAATGATCTGCTTGGCGGCGAACCTCGCATCACCCCCAAGGGCGATGAGTTCCACCTTGCGATTCGCGGGAATGTGCGAGGGTAGATTCTCCAACTGCCGCTGAATTTCACTCTCCATAATATCTCGCAGCTTGGCGTGCGTAGCCCGCAGCGAATCGAGCGATTCATGGAGCCGCAGCGACCCAAGTCGAAAGGCGTGCGAATAGGCGACGTTCCCCGCGTCGACATAGAGTAGTTCGGTGCTACCGCCGCCGACTTCGGCGATGGCCACGCGGGCATCATCGAGTTCGGAGTGGGCTTCGAGTTGTTGCTTGATGCCGCGATAGGTGATGCGATGGACCTCGGGCTCGTCGATGGTTTCGACGATGAGTCCCGTGGCGATGTAGATCCGGTCGATGAAGGCGATGCGGTTCGTGGCCTCGCGGACGGCACTGGTGGCCACGACGCGAATCTGGTCGGGGCGAGAGATCTGGTACTCCGCCAGTTTCTTGCGGTAGGTCTTCAGGACGCGAACGCAGTCCTCGATCGTCGCCCGCGCGATCTCGCCCTTGGTAAAAGTGTCCTTGCCCAGGCGCACCCCTTGGGAGAGGTTCTCGATGATATGCACCTGCCCCGCCGAGTCGATCTCGGCGATGGCCATGCGGATCGAATTGGTGCCGACATCGATCACCGCCACGGAGCGGTTTGTGCCGGGACGGGGAGTGGGAGCAGGGGGGCTCAAGGCGCGATCCAACACGGAGCGTGGGCAAGAGGAAGACGATAGAACACCCATATTCACAAGATCGGGGTGTCGAAGCAACGGTTGTTTTCGAGGACAAACCATTCTTCACACAGTCCGTGCCGCCGGTGAGGTCGGCACAACCGGTCCCTCGAAAATCGGTCCGGCCCCCTGTTTTTCTGCAATGTTCCTCGATGGGGCGGCGTCATAGCTTAGGTTACCCGGAGACTGGGCGGTTTTTCCCCAATCGTCACAGGTCTCACAACCTGCCCAAACTGCGTCAAATGTCCTACACTGCCACTGGAACGGGCGACAGCGCCCGTGACTGTTGCCTAAGGATGCGACCATGCGCCACCTGTTGTTCTCCCTCCTCACCGCACTCTTGATCTTCAGTCAGGCGCTGCCACTCCGCGCGCAGGAGACACCTCCAGCGGGGGCCGAGCCACCCAAAGTCGGGGAAGCTGCAGCCCCCGGTGCCGACAAACTCCCCAACGGCCCGCGCGAGATCTACCTGCCGTTCAAGTTCCTCAAAGGGATCTTCGACAGCCAGGGGGCCAGCGTCGTCCTCCCGCTCGACGAGTACAAGCGTCTCAAGGCCGCTGCCGAGAAGGCCCCGGTCACTCCTCCGGCGGTGAACGCCGTCATCACCAGCGCGACCTATGTCGCGACAGTGGAGAAAGACCTGGCCCGCATCCGAGCCGAACTGACCGTCAACGTCCTCGGCACGCCGTGGGTCGAGGTGCCCATCCGCTTCGGCACTGCTGCCATCGGCAAGCTCGAAGCGGGCGAGAAAATCCTGCTCAAGGGAACCGGTGATGGCAACTACTCGCTCCTCTTTGGCAACACCGGCGAGCAGAAGATCGTCCTCGAATTGACCACTCGCATCCACACCTCCCCCGAGGGCCGCGATTTCGGCTTCGATGTCCCGACCACTGGCATCACCACGTTCGAGATCGTGATCCCCGAGGCCGACCAGACCGTCGAAGTCACCCCCCGCCTGATCGCGATCCCTGCCGAAGCGGCTGCAATGCAGACCCGCTTCAAGGCCAACCTCGGCTCGACCCCGAACATCACCGTCCGCTGGCGACCGAAGGCCACGAGCAAGCCTGAGATGGACCTCCTGGCCAGTGTCACCAACTACACGCGCGTCAGCGTCGAGGACGGCCTGATCCACACGGACGCGATTTTCGCCTACGAAGTCCTGCGCGGCGAGGTGGCCCAACTGCGAATCT
>JAYTWO010000588.1:0-3249 GCA_043743415.1 Planctomycetota bacterium | reverse complement strand
GCTTTGACTCGCCAGTGCTGGGTGGACTCATCTCGGATGAGTGACCACTCACGCCCAAAATCACTGGCGGCCCAAAGCGACCGCCAGTGGCACCCGGCGAGTACCGAGAACCATCAGTCCTCCTTGGATATTGCGCAAATCTTGTGCCATGAAATTGGGAACTTGTGTATAAGGATGAGAGCGGAGCTTGGGACCGCGAACCTTGCTGCCAGCACCGCTTACTTCGCGCCGCACATCCTCACCTCTAAACTGCCTCCGTTCAGGCTCACCCCCGAGCCGCGATCTCTCCACATCCACTGCTGAGCGAGCAACTCATGGCCGAGTTTTTCCCGAACGTTCCGAAGATCGAATTCGAAGGTCCGACCTCCAAGAACCCGCTCGCCTTCAAGCACTACAACCCCGATGAAGTCATCGAGGGGCAGAAGATGAAGGATCTGTTTCGGTTCTCGGTCTGCTACTGGCACACGTTTCGCGGCACCGGTTCCGACCCGTTCGGCTCGGCGACGTTGCAGCGGCCTTGGGATGATGGTTCGAACTCGGTGGCCAACGCTCTGACTCGCGTTGATGCGGCGTTCGAGTTCATCCAAAAGTTGCAGGCTCCGTTCTATTGCTGGCACGACCGCGATGTGGCTCCCGAAGGCGCGACCTTCAAAGAGAACAACAAGAACTTCGACGAGGTCGCCAAGAAGCTCAAGGCCAAGCAGAAGGAGACTGGCATCAAGCTGTTGTGGGGGACCGCGAACCTGTTCAGCCACCCGCGTTACATGCACGGAGCGGCGACGACCTGTAACGCCGACGTGTTTGCCTACGCCGCTGCTCAAGTCAAAAAGGCGATCGAAGTCACACACGAACTCGGCGGTGCGAACTACGTCTTCTGGGGCGGTCGCGAGGGGTACCACAACCTCTACAACACGGATATGAAGCGCGAGCTGGAGCACCTCGCCAAGTTCATGCACATGGCCCACGACCATGCCAAGGCCATCGGCTTCAAGGGGATGTTCCTGTTCGAGCCCAAGCCCAAAGAGCCGACCAAGCACCAGTACGACTTCGACGCCGCTGCGTGTTTGAACTTCATCGGGCGAAACGGCCTGGACGGGATCGTGAAGCTGAACATCGAGACCAACCACGCCACTCTGGCCGGTCACACGATGATGCACGAACTCGAATACGCTCGCATCCACAACGCCCTGGGCTCGATCGACGCCAACACCGGCGATCTACTGCTGGGCTGGGACACGGATCAGTTCCCGACGGACATCTACCTGACCACGCAGATGATGCTCGTACTCCTGAAGCAGAAGGGGATCAAGCCGGGCGGAGTGAACTTCGACGCCAAGGTCCGCCGCGAAAGCTTCGAGCCGGTCGATCTGTTCCACGCCCACATCGGCGGCATGGACGCCTTCGCCCGTGGAGCCAAGATCGCCGCCGCGATCCGCAAGGACGGCATCCTCGACGACTTCGTCAAGACCCGCTACCGCAGCTTCGACACCGGCTTCGGCAAGAAGATCGACAGCGGCAAGGCAACCTTCGCCGACTGCGAGAAGTACATCTCCGACAAGGGCGAAGCCGGTCCGAACGAATCGGGTCGGCAGGAGTACCTGGAGAACGTGATCAACACGTATCTGTAATGAGGTATCGGAACGGGGCAGAGATAACGTCTGTCCCGTTGCGTCTATCTCACTCGTCCATGAGATTCGAGTTGCTCTGTGCTGGACCCCAACGGGGTCGCGTCTCGTAGCCCAGGGTCGATCGCACTGCGATCTACCCTGGGCTATGGCCATTGTTCACCCGCCAACCCCAACGGGGTTGCGACCGCGACCGAAGACCAATAATTCGCGAGCGATCCCCCATGCCCCAATCGTTCTCCGCTGTACGCGTGCATTTGGTTTTCTCGACAAAACACCGCCTCCCGGTATTCCAAGACCTCGACCTGCGAGGCCGACTCCATTCCCAACTCGGCGAGATCTCCAATCGCCTCGACTGTCCCATCATCCGAGTGGGCGGAGTTGAGGACCATGTCCATCTGCTCGCCTGTTTGGGGCGCACGACCTCGCTGGCCGACTGGGTCAAAGAGCTCAAGCGAGTCTCCAACTCCTGGGTCCGCAGCCACTTCCCCGCTCACCCCCAGTTCAAGTGGCAAGCCGGGTACGGAGCGTTTGGGGTGAGCCAATCCCAAGTCGAGACCCTCATCAAATACATCACTAACCAGCCTGAGCACCATCGGCAACTGTCATTTCAAGATGAGTTTCGAACGTTGCTCCAGCGGCACGGGTTGGAGTTTGACGAGAGATACGTCTGGGATTGAAACCGGTTGTTGGCTCGCGTGGTCGCAACCCCGTTGGGGTTGTTTCTTCAATACAATTTCCGTCCAGGGTAGATCGCTGCGCAATCAACCCTGGGCTACGAGACGAGACCCCGTGGGGGTCGAGAGCAGCGTAACAGGGGTGACACAGTCACTGAGCGAGAGCAAGAGACTCTCACAACGCTCCCGAGAATTGACAAGCAATTCTGTGATCGTCTAATACATAACGAGGCTGACATTTATCTGTTCAAGGACCATGCAAACATGCGATTCGGACTCATCGACTTAATGTTTTGCAGCACATGCTTAGCGATCGGAACCGTGCTGTCACTACGACTGGCTGTGGATTTTCCGAAGTCTCTGCGATTGATCGCCGCGGTACTCATCGCAGTTGGTCCTTACCTGATACTGGTTTATCCGTTTTATCGGAGTCTACGGCTGTTTCCGATGATCCTTCCAAGATGTCCTTGCTGCGGTGAATTTCAGCCGGGATTTCATGTTCTCGGCGGAGAATGGCCGCGAGTCCGCTTCCGCTGCCCTCAGTGCATTGGGGAGTTTGTCATCTGGCATAATGGCCGCCCGAGCGCTCAGGAGACTTGGGAAACGCCAGTGCTCGCGTTGAAGTGGCCATACGCATTCGGCATTTACCGGAGGATGACGAAACCTCCGGGCGCTGACGCTTCCGGCTCATCTTGCACGTCCACTTCACCTTGAACTCAGTCGACGTAGGGTGGGACCAGCTCGCTTTGGAGCGCTGGCCCACCCTGTGCGACGTGGTCTGGCGGGCGATGGTGGGCCTGCGCCCAAAGCGGCTGGTCCCCACCCTACGATGCCTCAATACTCCACCTTCATCGCCATCAACCTGACGATCTGATCGAAGAGCATGCCCAGCGCATGGCGACTCCCGAGGCCAAGCAAAAGTACGCCGCCCGCTACCATCGCGGCGA
>JAYTWO010000587.1:0-9585 GCA_043743415.1 Planctomycetota bacterium | reverse complement strand
ACCAGGGTCGAGAAAAGTCAAACAACTCCTGGAAAACCTCGTGGCAATGAGTATGTAAATGTGCAAAAGTCGAGGTAGCTACGTTCGCCAGAACGTGGGGGGCCAGAACCCGCGTCCAAGCACAGGAGAGACTTCCCAGGGAACAGTTCCCAAATAAGTTCCGATTCTCGCCGTAGGTCAGACTTCCAGTCCGTCCTGTCAAAGACGGACTGGAAGTCCGTCTTACGTTCTGCAAATCCGCTTCTTATTCCAGGACAGTTCCTCAGTCTGTTGGCTGCCGCGGCTGTTGAAACACGTCGCCCACCTTCTGGCGAAGGTCGCTACAAGATTCATCGCACCGAGCGCACATACGGTCGCAGCTCGCGCTTCGACTCCAGACCCGTTGGCTGAAGCGTCTGCGTCGAGGGCTTGGCCCGGACGACGCGCGCGGTCTGGGCCTCGGCGGGCACCACGCGTGATTGGCGAGTCACGGGGACGGACTCGCTGGCATCCCCCGACACTTCTCCCTCCACGAACTGCAGGAATTTGCGGCTCGGTTTGTGGATCAGGATCACCTTATCCCCCGCACTCCCCGCCGAGCGGCTGCGGATCACGACCACGACCTCGGCGTCATCGGCGGCGAACTCCTCGGCGGAGGGCGCTTGGCTGGGAGGCACTGTGGCTGGATTTGCAGGCTCACTCGAAGGCAGCGATGCCAACGGGGCCTCATCACTCACGCGGGTCTCTCCCGGCATCTCGGCTGCTGACTCACCCACCTCGGTCTCAGCGAGTTCTGCCCCTTCTTCCGACGAGGGAATCAAGTGGTCCAGGTCATGCTTTCTCAGCAACGCATAAATCGGATTCACTCCACAGTAGACACCGCTCTTGCCAGTCTCATCGGCCGCAAAGCAGACCCCGACCAGCGCGCCCGACTCATCAAATAGTCCACCGCCAGAGCGGCCCTGCACCGGAATGCCCGTGCAGACCAGCGTGTCTGGCCCTTTATAACGGTTCACGTCCGTCACACGCAGCTGTTCGCGGGACGGGACTTCGCCGCCTCCGCAGCCGATGCTGACGACCTTGGCTCCGATGGCCGGGATCAGCGAAGCGGAGGCCAACGGAGTGGCGGGGAATGCCTCATCGGTTCGAATCGTGATGAGTCCGATGTCGGCTTCGGGGTCGGACCCGACGAGCGTGCCGACATAGGTCACTGGCTGGCCATTGCGAAACAAGTCGACTTCGACTTTGGTGTCGTCCGTGGCCCCACGGCTGATGTGGCTACAGGAGAGAATCGTGGTGCGTCCGGCTTGGCTCTCGATGATCGTGCCCGACCCGCGAACCAGCTTGTTGCCAGTCATGACCCGCAGGCGAACACTGGAGTCCATCGGGACGACGGGGGCCGTCGCCAGAGCGCCAACGTTCGGCATGGGCTGCGGGTTGTTGCCACGCACTGTGGGGGGGGCCTGCGGCTTGGGCTTCTTGCTGAAGGGCCACAGACGCTGGGGACTCTCATTCTGCCCAGCCACGGTGTTGTCGTACGCTTTCTTGGTGGGACGCGGCTCAGTGGGCACCGTCACCTCGGGACGCGGCAACGGGGCTGAGTCTCCCAAATCGACCGCCAGCCGGTCATTGGCGGGGGCGAGTGTGGGTTTGGGCACTCTGGCCAGCATCTGGCGGATGCGTCCCTCAGCTTGAGCCCCACTCATCCGCTCGACCTCCCGATCATCGACGATCAGGATAAATGTCGGGATCGAGGAGACTTGGTACTGTTCAGCCAGCGACCGCTCCTCTTCCACGTCGACCTTACGGATCGGCAACCCCTCCCGTTCCAGCTTGGCGACGATGGGGGCCACCTGCTGGCACGGGGGACAGGTCTTCCCGCTGAATTCGAGAACGTACCCGCGCGGGCCCACACCCAGAGCGGTCATGGTCAAAACACAAAATGCGGCGACATTCATAGACACCTGGCCTCCATGCCCGTCTGCAACTTTTTCAATCCCCTGGCTGGCAGATTGCAAGAATTGCACGCAACGACACGCTCCCGAGCGGACATCCGTTCGGGCCATCACGTCGCAACTGGCCACCGCGTGAGGCGTTTTGGTCGGAATCCCGTGGCGATCCTCGCCGAAGGTCTCCGCACCCCATCACGCTGGCATCACTTCCAGAGAATGAGCATGCACAGGGCGTGCCGTGGAGGTTCGATCTCTCACTGGTTATTCCACAATTCGAATATGGCGATTGTGTGGAAATTCAACTAAAGCATAAACTTGACTCAATGGAATGGAGATCCCCAGCGAACCCAAGGTGATTGTCCCCGAGATCGAATCTGCTTCGCTCAGGCTCCAAGTCCCATCGGGTAGTCGCCGGAATGCCTCCACAAACGGGGAGTTCTGCGAAATGAGGACGTATTCCTGGAGCAACGGAATACACCGGTATTGTCGGGCCTTTTCTCCCCGGTCATAGGCTTCCGTAGAGTCCGACAGCACCTCAATCAGCACCTTCGGGTTGGCCAGTGTGTCCGAGTGGGAGTCAATGAACTCCGGCGGCCCGCAAAAGACGACAGCATCCGGATAGGTATACAGCCCCGTAGCCGAGACGCAGACTCGCAGGTCACTGCCGATCACTTGGCACGGAGTCCCCTCCAGAAGTTGATTCAGTCGATGGACCAGATTCGATTGAATTCGGTTGTGAACATAACTCGCCCCGGACATGGCGAACATCTCGCCGCGATAGAATTCACTCTTCACGCTCGCGCTGCGCTCGATCATCAGATACTCTTCTTGAGTCAGGCGTCGGACAGGCACAGTCGACACGGGAGTCTCCAAAGGAGCGGAGGGACATTACAGACGAGGCATCTTGAGTATACACGAAGTTGGCTTCAGGAACCGGGCTTCATTCTTCCATCGTCAGCCCGGCGCTGGGGCGATTTCCGAGCAGGGCATCGACCCCTGTGGCATACTCCCAGTCGCTCTGGGCTGGGGGCTGGGTGAATCGCAGCGTCACTCGGTACTTCTCAGCGACTAAAGCCACAGCTTGCGGAACCTCCATGACTCGCGAAACGTTCAGGAAGATCGGCC
This sequence comes from Planctomycetota bacterium, assembly GCA_043743415.1. Taxonomy (GTDB): domain Bacteria; phylum Planctomycetota; class Planctomycetia; order Planctomycetales; family Planctomycetaceae; genus TH-plancto1. The sequence continues at coordinate 6,529 of JAYTWO010000587.1, read as the reverse complement.
CCGCGCGGTGGGTGGCTGGCAGGTCAGTGAGAGTGAGTCTCTCCACCGGTTCATGGAAGAGTGAGGCGTACAGCGCCCATCCGGCGGCGTGTCGTGAAGCCTCAATCGTGAGTGGCTTCTGTTGAAGACCCGAAAGCCGTTGAGTGGCCTCAACGGCCCGACACACGTCCCATACGCGAGCACTGTCATCGGTCTGGCCCAATAGAGCGAACCGGCGGCGAATGTGTGTTCGCTTGCGTTCATCGCGGGTCCACTCCGTCGGGCCGACGCCGCGCGGGGCGAAGTAGATGTGGACGGTCCCGGCTTCGCGGCATTGGTTTTGGAAGGCAATGAACTCGGCTCCTCGGACCGCATCGAGCTTGAACTCCGCCTCGCTGCGGCCCATCTCGATCAGGCCGTGGATGCGGTCCCACTCCATCTGGTCGAGGACATGCAGAATCACCCGCTCGGCCTTCGACCGGTCGAGAGCTTCCGGTGATGTGACCAGCAGGGACAACCGGTATGGCTCCTGGCTGAGGAACTCGGACTCGGTCCAGCGGATTTCGCGGCGGGTATTGGCATTGAGTTCTCTCACGTCCAGAGCTTGAATATCGTCCTCGGACGGCCACGCCTGAAAACACTTCGACCTCAGTGACTGACCCCAGCTCTGCCGCATCGCCTCCCATTCGGCGACCGTCGTCGGCATCGGATACTTCGCCGCTGGCACAAACTCCTCCTGTATCCGCGTGTTCCGCTGATCGGTGGGCAGCGTCTCAAACACCTTCAATTGTTCCGGCTCGAAGAACTTCACCGCCACCTGATCAATCGGGGACTCGGCCTGTTTGAGGAACCGGTTGAACCATACGAACTCGTGGGTCTGGAGTTCCTGCGTGTCCTCATGCGGGCCTTCGGTAATGTTTAACCCGAGGTTCCTGGGTTTGCCGTACAGGTCATAGATGCGGCGCACCTTCGCGTGAACATCGACCACCCCATCCAGCGGGAAGATGCCGTCCTTGTCGGTGTTCGCAATCAACAACGGACGCGGTGCCACGAGCGCCCCCACCAATGCATAATCCCACCCGTACGTGTTCACTTGAAACATGCAGTCGCAATGCCCTTCAATACAGCCGTCGACGACGTGGTTCTGCAATGAAGTAATCCCCGCGACCGGGACCGCGACTTGAATCCGCTCGTCGAGAGCTGCGATCCACCAGGAGTAGGCCCCGCCCCCGGAGCGCCCGGTCACGCCGAGGCGGGTCTTGTCGACCTCGGGCCGGGTCTCTAAATAGTCGAGGGCTCGAATGCAGTTCCACGCCTCGACCCCGGCGGACGTGTACCCCCGCGCGTGCCACCACCACATTGCCTCCTTGTACGTTCCGTGATGTAACCCTTCGATCTCGCCCAGTTGCAACGTATCGATGGTCAGGCACGCATACCCGTTGCGGGCATACCATCCACCATGATGCTGATACCCGACCTTGTTGCCGTACGACACTCCGTCCTTGACGTTCCGAGAGTGCCCGCACACGTACAGCACCGTCGGCAATGGACCGCTCGCCCCCTTCGGCAAGTACAAATTCCCCGTCACATACAACCCCGGCGACGACTGAAAATGCAGCCGCTCCACCGTGAACTCCTCATGCTCAGTCTTCCCCGTGATGACTGGCTGGAGGTCTCCCTTCGGCGGCAACGGGTCCAGCCCCAGCATGTCAAACAACTGCCGCCGCAACTCCGACTTCTGGGCCTCCCAGTCCGCGACCGTCTTGAATCCCGAGAGGATCGCAGCGGTCCGATCCGCCAACCGCCGGGTCTCCAACCGGAAATACTCCGCGACCAAGGCATCGCCCCGCGAGGTATCGACCGGGGCGTCCTGGGCAGGCAAGACTGCCGCACAATAGACGGAAGCCAAGAACAACATCATCCATTCAGTGAAACGCATCTCTGGCTTCCTGATTCATCCTCCCCGTTGAGTGTCAGGACAACGGGATGCATGGCCACAACTCGGCAGGTACGAAGGATCGTTCGAGAAGTCGGCATCGTCATTCGCTCGTCGAACGACGCCCATCATAATTGGACTGCTCCGAATTCTCACCCCGGAGTGGAGCGATGTGACATTTCTTGGTGGCTGACATTCGCGGTCGCCCTTGGTTGTCAGCGTTTCCGGGCAGCGTTAGCATTCCCAGCTTGGCGAGGCTCCGGGGTGCGGGGCTGATTCTGGCCGGATTCCCCCCTGACCTGACCGCGACTCGATTCGACATGAGCACACTCCCGACTGACGTTCTTTCTGAAGCGGCCAACATTGCCCGGGGGCTGGCGATTGATGCGGTTCACAAGTGCTCTTCGGGGCATTTGGGGTTGCCGCTGGGGGCTGCGGAAATCGGGGCGGTGCTGTTTGGGCAGGCGTTGACCTACAACCCGGCGGACCCGAAGTGGCTGAACCGTGACCGGTTCATTCTGTCGGCGGGGCACGGGAGTATGTTCCTGTATTCGTGGCTGCATCTGGCGGGGTATGACTTGTCCTTGGAAGAGGTCAAGAACTTCCGCGTGCTGCATAGCAAGACGCCAGGGCATCCCGAGTTCGGCGAGACGGTCGGCGTCGAGGCCACGACCGGCCCGCTGGGACAGGGAGTCGGCAATGCGGTCGGGTATGCGGTCTCGGCCAAGATGGCGGCGGCGCGGTTCAATACGGCTGAGCATTCGATCTTCAACCAGCACATCGTGGCACTGGCCGGAGACGGGTGTTTGCAGGAAGGGGTCGCGTACGAGGCGGCTTCGTTCGCAGGGCACTTTCACCTCGACAACCTGATCCTGTTTTACGACTCCAACGATGTCACGCTCGATGCGATGGCGATCAAGACCCAGAGCGGTGACACAGCCGCCCGGTTCACCGCGATGGGCTGGGACGCGGTGACGGTTGATGGTCACGACATGGAGGCCGTGCTCAAGGCGTTCGAGCAGGCGAAGGCGAACGATAATGGTCGGCCCAAGCTGATTGTTGCCAAGACACTGATCGCGCGCGGCATCCCGGAAGTGGCGGGGACCGCTGGGGGGCACGGCGAAGGGGGCGCGAAGTTCGCCGATGCAGCTCGCCAGGGACTGGGACTGCCAGCGGAGCATTTCTACGTTTCGGACAAGGTGAAGCAGCACTTCACCGACCACAAGAAGTCGCTCGTCGCCAAGTACAACGCCTGGCAGAAGCTGTTTCAGGCATGGGCCGAGGTCAACCCGGACAAGGCCCAATTGCTGGCCGATGGCGTGGCGAAGAAGGTGCCCGCCGACCTGCTCGCATCGATCCCCGAGTTCCCCGCCGATGCCAAGATCGCCACGCGGCAGGCGGGCAGCGATGTGCTGCAACCGATCGCCAAGGCGATGCCGCTGCTGGTCTCCGGCAGTGCCGACCTGTACGGCTCGACCAAGAACTACATGAAGGGTGGCCAGGACTTCGAGCCGCAGTCCGGCACCAGCAACGGTCGCAACATCTGGTTCGGCATCCGCGAACACGGGATGGGGGCGATCATGAATGGGATCGCCTACGACGGCATCTTCCGGGCCAGCGGGGCGACGTTTGCGGTCTTCGCCGACTATCTGCGGCCCTCGATTCGGCTGGCGGCCCTGTCCCATCTGCCGACGATTTACATCTTCACACATGACTCGATCGGCGTCGGCGAAGACGGTCCGACCCACCAGCCGGTCGAGACCTGCAGCGGGCTGCGGGTGATCCCGAACCTGGACGTGATGCGGCCCGCCGATCCCGAGGAAACCGCCGGTGCCTTTGCAGCCGCCCTGCAACGGACCGATGGCCCGACTGTGCTGCTGCTGACGCGGCAGAACATCCCGTCGCAAAGCTCGATCCCCGTCGCCGTTCGCCGTGAGGGGGCTGCGCTCGGCGGGTATATCGCGAAGCAGGAAACCGGGAAGCTGGAGACGATCCTGATCTCGACCGGCAGCGAACTGCAACACGCGATGAAGGCCGCCGAGCAACTCGGCCCCGGCACCCGCGTCGTGTCGCTGCCCTGCTTCGAGCGGTTCGACCGCCAGCCCGCCGCGTACCGCGAAACCGTACTGCCGAAAAGCTGTAAGAAGCGAATCGCGATCGAGGCGGGCGTGAGCGGTCTCTGGTGGAAGTATGTGGGCGACGAAGGCCAGATTATCGGCATCGACCGGTTCGGGATGAGCGCCCCCGGCGACACGGTGATGAAAGAACTGCGGATGTCGGCGGAAGCGGTGATCTCCGCCGCACATTAATTGTCGGCCATTTGCCGATGTCACACCGCTCTGCTGCGCCTCTCGACAGTGAGCGGCGGATGTCAGTCCGCCGTGCTGTTCGGTCGCAGTGCGTCGCTCTGGACTCCAACGGGCGGATTTACACGCGGGAGAAGCGGAGTTGGACTCCGAAAGCCACAGCCGCAGTGGGTACACCCCCTGCGGCTTTTCTGGAATGTGATCCAGATGGAGATTGACTCTGCCCGATAAACTGAACATGATGTCTCATGTGTACGTTGCGTTAAGGTGCAAAGCATTGGCGTTCGAATTGTAGCGACTGGTCGTTGTTCGGACCTCGTGTCTGAACACTGTCGACGATCTGTACAACGATTCTACTGTCCAGATTCCCTCGCGCCGGTTCGCAAGAACGGAGTCCGTTTCGGCTGGTGGGAAGTGTTCCTAAACACATTTTTTTTGTCGTCTTTCACCTGCCTACTACACTCATTTTCACCCCCCATTTGAGGACATGTCCATGTTTCAACGAGTCCACGTGAACTGTCGGAGTCAGCGTCACCCACGTCCTGGGTTCACGCTCATTGAGTTGCTCGTCGTCATCGCGATCATTGCCGTACTGATTGCCCTCTTGCTGCCCGCTGTGCAGCAGGCGCGCGAGGCCGCCCGGCGTTCCGCGTGCAAGAACAACCTGAAGCAGCTGGCACTCGCGATGCACAATCACCATGACACCTACACGATGTTCCCCAGAAACTATAGGCAGGTGGGCGGCAATGCCTGGGAGGCATTGAGCGCGAACTATTTCCTGCTGCCTTACATCGATCAGGGACCGCTGTTCAATCAGGGCGTAACCAACTTGACCAACTGGGGCTGGACTTACGGCACATTGATGAATGTCAAATTGAGCGTGTTCCTCTGTCCCTCCACGAATCTCGCTCCGGGACGGGGACAAAACCCCAGCGGATGGGACGGCCCCGGCACCAACTACGCTTGGTCCACCGGCAGTTCCGTGGAGACGGTGTGGGCGGGATCCCGCTTCAATGGGGCCATCGCGTATCAGGTGGATCGCAAGATTGCCGACGTGACGGACGGTCTGACGAATGTGATCTTCGCAGCCGAGATTCTCTCGGGTTCCAATCAAATCGGTGGGGCGGGATTGTACCCGTATGACATCTTCTACGCGGGGAACGGCGCGTTCACCTCCATCGTCGATCGCAATTTTCCGACGACCGCAGAACTCAACGCCATCGGGACCATCGCCAAGAACAGCCCCACGGGTTTCAAATCCAACAACGGCACGATGTGGGGCTGGTACGCAGCCGCCCAATCGACATTTAATACCTCGGCGACACCGAACTGGAGCTGGCCATCCGCCGGTGGCGACTGCTGTCCGGGGGGGGCCCACGACTGGGGCTTCGGCATCATTCCCCCTCGGAGCAGGCACTCGGGCGGTGTCCATGTGGCCCTCGGTGATGGGTCCGTGCGATTCATCTCCGACAATATTGATACGCTGACATTCCAGCGTCTGGGGCACCGCATGGATGGGAACCCCATTGGTGAATTCTAGTAGCTGCCTCACTTGAATCTGTGGGGGCAGCAGGATTCTCAGAAGACTGCTGTCCCCAGGTTTCATCATCGAGGCAACCCCACCAGTGGTGATTGGTCGAGCATCCGGTGTTCCCCAACCCAGCCAGACGTGAACCGGTTCCGACCTCCCAGAAAGACTGGGCCTCGATTCGCTGGCCACCATTTCCCACATCACGTTTTCCTGACTGAGGGTAAAAGTATGTTTTGGCAACGAGGCAGTTTGGCATGTGCTTGCCTGATCGCAGTCTTGGCCGGATGTGGTTCTGGGGGTGTCCAAGAGCAGCAGATCGAGGTCAAAGCCGCCAACGATCCCCTGCACTTGCCCAAGTCAATCCTGCAACGCTACGCCGAGGGGCAGGCCCTGGGCAGTGAAGTCAGCGGCTTTCCGGCCATGGTCGAGTCCGTGCGCAAAGTGGACAAGGTGCGGGCCGATGTCCTGGAGGCAGGGCTGAAGGAAATTCAAGACGCCTCGGACGGCGAGCGTCGAGCGAAGGCCAAGGATCTGCTCAGCAAGCTCCAACCCTCCATGTTGTAACTCTGCCTCCCCCTGCCCCCCGCACGCCCATTTCGCTGCGACGCGAAGGCTTTGCAGGGAGCGATCTCGCGTGGCTACCGCGACTCAAATATCGACAGCGAGCGGTGGATGTCACGGCCTGTTGTTTTTCTGGCGGGGTTGTTGATCGTTTGTAGTTTTCCCCCAACCCCGGCGCGTGAGGGGGCCGGGGGGGTGGGGGTGGGTTTGTTTTTT
>JAYTWO010000586.1:0-4015 GCA_043743415.1 Planctomycetota bacterium | reverse complement strand
GCCTGGAACGCCCTCTCCTCCTCGCTTCTCGCCCCTGTTTCCTGGTGTTGTTCGCATGTCTGAACCCCTCTCGATCTCTCCGATTGAAGATGTCACTGTCCTGATCTTCGGGGCGTCGGGAGACCTCACGTCCCGCAAGCTGATCCCGGCTCTGTACCGCCTCCACAAGGACGGGTTTCTCTCCGACCGGTCGCTGGTGATCGGCGTCGCGCGGCGACCTAAAACGGATGAGTCATTCCGCAGTGAGCTTCTCACCGCTGCCAGTGACCACGCCCGCGATGGCATGGACCTCGAGGGCTGGAACAACTTCGCCGGTCGACTGCATTATGTGCAGGCCGACCTCTCCTCATCCGAGGACTTCCACCAACTCCGGCAGCAGGTGGAGTCGCTCGAACAAGCACGGGGACTTACCGGTCGGCGGATCGTGTATCTCTCCACGGCCCCGGAACTGTTCCTCCCCTCGATCGAGTCCCTCGCCGCAGCCGAGATGCTGCCGCCGCCGGAACATCGCGACCGGTTGCGGGTGATTATCGAGAAGCCATACGGGCACGATGTTGAGTCGGCGCGGGCACTCAGCGAGTCGCTCGGTCGGTTGCTCCACGAGGATCAGATCTACCGCATCGACCACTACCTCGGGAAAGAGACGGTCCAGAACCTGTTGCTGTTCCGGTTCGGGAACGCGATCTTCGAGCCGCTCTTCAACCGCAATCATGTCGACCACATTCAGATCACCGTGGGCGAAACGCAGGGGATCGAGGGCGGACGCGGCGGATACTACGACAAGGCCGGGGCACTCCGCGACGTGCTGCAAAACCACGTGCTGCAACTGCTCTGCCTCGTCGCGATGGAGCCGCCCGCCAGCTTCGAGGCCGAGTACATCCGCAACGAGAAGCTCAAGGTTCTGCAGTCGCTCTCCCCCGGTCGGCCCGGTGCGGTCGAGGAGTGGGCCATCGCGGGGCAATACGCAGCTGCCGCCATCAAGGGGAAGCGGATCAAGGCGTACCTCGACGAGGAGCGGATCGACCCCGATTCTCGCCGCGAGACGTTCGCGGCCCTGCAAGTGCGGATCGACAACTGGCGCTGGGCCGGCGTGCCGTTTTACTTGCGGACCGGCAAGCGGCTCCCGGCCCGCGTGACCGAGATCGCCATCCAGTTCAAGCTGCCGCCGCTGAATCTGTTTCACACGGTCGAGTGCGAGGGGGACGTGTGCGGCATTGTCGACGCCCGCCCGAACACGCTGGTGTTCCACATCCAGCCGAAAGAGTCGATCTCGCTCTCCTTCAGTGCCAAACGCCCCGGCATGCACTATCAAGTGCAGCCGGTGAACATGGACTTCAGCTACCAGGGTTCGTTCAGCGTCGGTCTGCCCGAGGCGTACGAGCGGCTGTTGCTGGATGCCATGCGCGGGGACTCGACGCTGTTCACCCGCAGCGATGAACTCGAAGCGGCGTGGCGGTTCCTCGACCCGGTTCTGAAGACCTGGGAAAGCCCCCACCACCGGCCCGAGTTGTATCCGGCAGGCCAGTGGGGGCCCAAGGCGGCGCATCAACTCTTGGAGCGCAGCGGGCGGGCGTGGCGGACTCCGGAAGCCGAACTCGCCCCCACCAAACCCGTGGCCTCCGCGACTGTGACCACCGACACCCCGGTCGAGTGAGCGGCAAGGCGCTAGCCGCCGGTTCCCTTGATCGTACGAAGGGGGCGCTGGCGGCAAGCTCTTGGCCTCTCATCGTCAAGGGCAAATAAAGGTGTCAGGAGCCGTTTCCCGCAATAATCGCAGCTTGCGTCGTGTGGGCGTGCCCGATATTGGTTCCTGACACCTTTAGTTTCCCTCCTTTGGTTTCCTCGACACCTTTAGTTTCCTTCTGACGATGAATATGTGCGGTCATCGCCCCCCCACCGACTGCGGATCAAGTGGACCGGTCTGTGCGGGCTTGTAACGGCGCGGAGCCCGGCTCACCGCATTTTTTTGCCGCGAACGTGCGTCGGCCACAATCCGATCCACCTGGTTTTCATGCACAGCTGCCAGTTGCCGTTTGATTCGAAGGATCTCGGCGTTGATAGAATCCGTGAGCATTGTCATGTCCCCAACAACTCGTCTGGACTGCAAATTGTCGGCGGAATGTACCCCGAGTCCTCGCAAATCCGCCCAACAAGATCAGGCTGTAATCGTGTGGCCAGATGCCCAATCACAGTGGTCTCGACGTAGACAGTCGGCTTGCTCATGGAGTTCTCATTCGGGATCTCACAGCACTAAACCTCGCGTGGCACAGGATGCTGCTTTGGGCGATCTGCGTCCCTCCACACAAAAGGTTATCTCGCCAGTGACCTCGCCGCAAGAACCTCTTGCGCTGACCCACACCGGTAGGCTCGAAAACGTGCCAACCGGTACGACCCCGCCCCTGTAGGTCATGTCGCTCCGCGACTGACATTTCGAGCGGGATGACCGCTTCCAATTCGCAGACCACCCGACGCTCGGAGTGCGAGTCGCGGAGCGACATCCCCCTCGACCAACCGGATCACGACATTCGAATCGAGAGAGATCAACGGTCCTCCCACTCGTCTCGGTCAGCTCGCACCTGGGCCAAGATGTCATCCCCGCTACGAAGCACCGGGGCGGTACCGAAGGCATCGGCCACCGAAGTGCGTGGCCGTGGGATCGTGGGGCTGATGACTAACTCAGCTGTCCCCTCTTCGTCGGGCAGTGGTTCATCCGGAATGAATGTTCGACCGGTATATCGACCACGGACAATGAGCGTTTGGTCCATCGGGCATCCTCCAACGTGTCTGCCTCTCCACGCTATCACACTCCAACTCACAGGGGAAGCCCTTTGATCGCCAAACGCGGGGTGGAAGGAGTGCGAGTCGCGTAGCGAAATCGCCTACGAGGGAGGGCGACGCTCGTAGGTCGATCGGCAGTGAGACCGTGGGATAGGCTTCCAGCCTGTCATTCTGAACGCAGAGACAGGCTGGAAGCCTATCCCACGGGAGAAACACAAGCTACCGCTCGTCGCCCGCGGTGATCTGGTCTTCCAGAACGGTCGCCCACTCGATCAACTCGCCCGGCTGAAAGTAAATCGCCAGTTCGCGCTGGGCCGCTTCTGGGCTGTCGCTGCCGTGGATCAGGTTCATCTGCCGCGAGGAGCCGTAGTCGCCACGGATCGTGCCCGGAGCCGAGTCGCGTCCATTCGTCGACCCCATCATGGCCCGCATGACCTTCACCGCTTCCAACCCCTCGATCGCCACTGCCACAACCGGACCGCTGGTGATGAACTCCTCCAGAAACGGGTAGAACTTCTTCGTCACATGCTCCGCATAATGTTGCTTCGACAGCTCCGGCGTCACCCGCAGCATCTTGAGACCAATGACTTTCAGCCCCTTGCGCTCAATGCGAGTGAGCAATTCCCCACACAGCTTCCGCTGAACGGCATCGGGCTTGAAGAGGATGAGGCTACGTTCGACAGGCATGGTTGGGTTCCGCGAGGAGGAGAGGGGGGTGAGTTGGTGAGAAATATAACAAGTCAGTCAGTGGAATCGAGAGAAGTTTGAAAACCAAGTTCAGGCCGGGAAAAACCGGATGACCTTCAAAACTGCGGTTTGATGAATTGATCCCAGACAGTCCTCAACACAATCGCGTCGGCTGGGGCCACCGTTCCGAGCCGGTGCAGCAATAACGTCTGCTCCAGGCAATCCGGCCTCGCCAGTCGGACCGTTGATGGGAGTCGCAATCCGCCCGCCGCCCAGTCTTGCAGCAACACATCGGCATGCGTTCGCGGTGCGGAGGATGTCACTGTCGCGACCACAACATCGGCACCGTCGACCCTGAGAACAGGGAACCGGTCGCCGCTTGGACTCGGTTCCGTTCGTAAAGGTAATGTCAGCCACCCACAGTTCACCGGCCTGGGCAGTCATCGTACGTACCTGATTACCGCCCCTCGGTGGGGAAGAGGGGGACTGGAGTGGTCGAGGTGAGGACGGTGTGAAGGTACTCGAAGGGGTCGCGAATGAGTTTGCGGCA
>JAYTWO010000585.1:0-2349 GCA_043743415.1 Planctomycetota bacterium | reverse complement strand
CCGACAAGCAGACCGTCTTCGCACGGGGCTTGCATCTGCCGATCGGGATCGAGCTGGCCGATGGCGGGGCGTATGTCTCGCTGCAGCCGAACCTGCACTTCTTGAAGGACACTGATGGCGATGATGTCGCCGATACGAACGATATCATCCTGCACGGTTTCGACACCGCCGATTCGCACCACGCGATGCACGCCTTCGAGACTGGTCCCGGCGGCGAGATGTACTTCCATGAAGGCACCTTCCACTTCTCACAGATCGAGACGCCCTATGGTCCCGAGCGGGTCAACAACGCCGCCGTCTTCCGCTATGAGCCGAAGACTGAGAAGCTCGATGTGTACGTGTCGTATGGGTTCGCCAATCCGTGGGGCCACTGCTTCGATGACTGGGGCCAGAACTTCGTGGCCGATGCGTCCGGCGGTGCGAATTACGTGGCCGCGGCGTTCTCGGGCGATGTCGACCATCCGCGAAAGCACCCCAACCTGAAGCAGTTCCTGGTCAAGCAATGGCGACCGACGTGCGGTTGCGAGCTGGTGTCGAGTCGGCATTTCCCGGAGGACATGCAAGGGGATTATTTGCTCAACAACTGCATCGGGTTCCAGGGGACGTTGCAGTACCGGTTCAAGAAGGACGAGAAGCCGTACTCCGGCTACCACGCCGATCCGGTCGAGCCGCTGATCCGGTCGTCCGACCCGAACTACCGCCCGGTCGACATCGTGCTGGGGCCGGATGGAGCGTTGTACATTGCGGACTGGTTCAACCCGTTGGTGGGGCACATGCAGCACTCGCTGCGTGATCCGAACCGCGACCACGTGCATGGCCGCATCTGGCGCGTGACCCACAAGAAGCGTCCGCTGGTGGAGCCAGCCCAGATCGTGGGGGCGTCGATCGAGCATCTGCTGGACATCCTCGATATGCAGAAGACACCGGAGTATCGGACCCGCGAGAAGGCCCGCCTCGAACTCCGCGAGCGTGACACCGCGACGGTCGTGGCTGCCGTCGACAAGTGGGTCGCCGCCCAGAAGGGGGACGACAGTCATACGCAGCACAACCTGCTCGAAGCGCTGTGGGTTAAGCAGCAGCATGATGTGGTCGACGTGGCCCTGCTCAAGCGGCTCTTGGCCGCGAAGGATTTCCGAGCCAGGGCAGCAGCGACTCGCGTGTTGTGCTACCAGCGGGACCGCGTGCCGGAAGTGCTGACCGTGCTAGAGACGCTGGTGAACGACGAACACCCGCGAGTTCGTTTGGAGGCGGTCCGGGCTCTCAGCTTCTTCGACAGCCAAGCGGCTCTCGACGTGGCGGTGCAGTCGTTAATCCACGAGCAGGACGACTACCTGGAGTACGTCCTCAAGGAAACGACGACGACGCTGGATGAGCGGATCAAGCGGGCAGGGAAGTGAATTGGCGAGCGTGAGAGACTTCCGAAGTCTCGGAAGACTTCGGAAGTTTGAAGTGGGAGTCCACAGTGAAAGACCGAGAAATCCTGATCGGCGTCACCGGAGGGATCGCGGCCTATAAGACTGCGGATCTCGTCAGCAAGCTCGTGCAGGCCGGGGCGCGTGTCTCCGTCGTGATGACCAAGGCCGCTCAGGAGTTCATCGGGGCGGCGACGTTCGAGGCCCTCACCGGTCGCCCGGTCTATGTGAGTATCTTCGCCCCGCAGGAACACCACCAAGGCGAACACATCGGCCTCGCCCGCCGTGCCGAGTTGTACGTCATCGCCCCGTGTAGCGCGGACTGCCTGCACAAACTGGCGACCGGGGCCGCCGATGACCTCGTGAGTCTATTGGCCCTCACGACCACCTGCCCGATCCTCGTCGCTCCGGCGATGAACAACGACATGTGGATCAAGCCCTCGGTCCAGCGGAATGTCGAGCAAGTCCAGGCGGACGGCCTGCACACCATTGGCCCGCTCGACGGTTGGCTCAGTTGTGGAGCCACCGGCCCGGGTCGGATGGCTGAACCTGCGGAGATTGTCACAGCTTGCGAGGAACTGCTGACCAAGGTCAAGTCACGAAAGTAGTGCGGTGTCATGCCCCAGTGTCAGGGTTGGAGTTCAGGTTTTATTCTGCACTGGATCAGCCTAAGGAACAGTCCCGGAATAAGATGCGGATTTGCAAATCGTAAGACGGACTTCTAGTCCGTCTTTGATTGGACGGACTGGAAGTCCGTCCTACGGCGAACACCGGAATCTATTTCGGGACTGCTCCTCAGGGGCGTCAGTCGCGGTCGGTGGTGACGGTGCTGGGGGTCGTCAAGGTGGTCCGTCGGTGGTGGCATTCGACAGCGGTAATGGCTGCCAGCGCGTTGAGCTGGTTGTGCACGCCGGTAAGTGCCCACTCTACGCGGCCC
>JAYTWO010000584.1:0-7298 GCA_043743415.1 Planctomycetota bacterium | reverse complement strand
GGTTGAAGCACCGAAAGCACCAGATCAAAGCGACAGCCTACAAAGCCCTACTCGCCGCGTGACTGAGCACTTTCGCTTCTGCGGGGAGGCATTTAGTGTGATGGCTGCGACCTCCCTGGTTCGTTTGCGCCAATCACTTCACAATCCCCTTGTGACCATTTTCGCAGAACTGCGGGGTGAAATACAAAACTTTAGATGATAGCTCATTCCATCGTGTTCACAGCACTGGCTTCGCCCTCCCGCGCGGGCTTGGCATCCCCCAATTCCTGGCGTGGACGGGACACCAAGCGGGAAGTGACGCATCAGCTTGAAGTCTGCTTGACTGCCTTGGATCAATCTTTTTTCGCTGGGGAGGCGAAATTGTTTGCAATTGTTGATGGGATCGGTAACACTGTCTATTGCAACAGGTTGCGTCCTGAAAGGGAGAGCAAACTGAGGGAACGCTCTTCGAATTTCCAAAAAGTTGCGAACACTGTTCGCAAACTTGCGGTAATTTGGAGGACGTGCATTGTGTGACGGTCAGGTGAAAAGCTGGGAAGCGATGCTTTTTACCTCATCCTTCGGAGTGATTCGAAGAGTCCGCCACCGAGTGCCTGCCGTACGAGAGTTGATGGACCGGTTTCGCAGGAGAGATGGCTCAATGAAACTCGCCGTGATTGCCCTGATGATGTGCTGTGGCTTGTGCAGCAGCCTTGTTTTGGTTCCGAATGCCGTTTCGGCTGAAGACAAGTTCACCACCGGTTCGTCCGATCCGCTCATTAGCTATATCAATGAGCAGATCCGCAAGGGCTGGGAAGACAACGAAGTTAAGCCGAGTGCCGTAGCGGACGATGCCGAGTGGTTGCGTCGTGTCTACTTGGATGTCGTTGGTCATGTGCCGTCGGGCAAGACTCTCGAAGACTTCATGAGGGAGAAGGATCCGTCCAAGCGCAGCAAGATGGTCGAAACGCTGCTGGCCGATTCCGGCTACGTGCGGAATTACACGACCTACTGGACGAATACGCTGATTGGGCGGACGACGCCTGACAAGACGAATCGCGGCGCGTTGGAGAAGTTCTTGCGGGAAAGTTTCGCCAAGAACCGCCCCTGGAATGAAATTGCCTACGATCTGCTCGGCTCTGAAGGCCGGTTCGATGATAACGGAGCCGTCAATTATCTGCTGGCCCAGTTGCAGTTGAATCCGAACAGCGACGAATACCCCGTCGAAGCCACAGCCAAGTCAGCACGCATCTTCCTGGGACTCCAGGTGCAGTGTACGCAGTGTCACAACCACCCCTTCAACGACTGGAAGCAGAACCAGTTCTGGGAGTTCTACAGCTTCTTCCGCCAGATGGAGCGAGAAGATCACGAGAAATACAATCCCACCAGCGGAGAGATGGAAGATGACTATTCGGAATTGATCCGCCGCAACTTCGAAGGGCCGGTCTATTACGAAACCCGTGCGGGACTGATGCTGGTGGCGTATCCGAAGTACTTCGGAACTGAACTCGACCAGGGAGCTGAGACGAATCGCCGACTAGAGTTGGCGAAGTTGATCACCAAGGACGACTCGAACAAGTGGCTGGCCCGAGCCATGGTCAACCGCATGTGGGGCCACTACTTCGCCAATGGATTCACCAAGCCGGTCGACGACATGGGGCCACACAATCCGGCCAGCCACCCGGAACTGCTCGACCGTCTGACTGACGAGTTCGTCAAGAGCGGATACGACCTCAAGCAACTGACTCGCTGGATTTGCAACACCGAGGCGTACAACCTGACCAGCCGGTTCAATCCCAAAAATGAGATTGACAACCCGTCCAATGGTGAACTCCCGCTGTTCAGCCATATGTACGTCAAACCGATGCAAGTCGAACAGCTGTATGAGTCTCTGCTCGTGGCAACGAGTGCCGATTCGACCGGTGCGGGGAGTTTTGAGGCATCCCAAGCCCAGCGTGAACAGATGATGCGACAGTTCATGCAAATATTCGGTGCAAATGATGACGAAGATACGGCTGTCTACAGCGGTACTATTCCACAAGCCCTGTTGATGATGAACGGGGCGCTCATCAAGAACGCCACCAGCGGAGACAAGGGCAGCTACCTGAACGCGGTTCTGACCAATCCGAGCTACAAGAAGGATCAGGACCGAATTCGGGCTCTGTACATGGCAGCTTTGGGGCGAATTCCGACCAGCAGTGAACAGAAAAACATGCAAGGCATGATGTCTCAGTATCCAGACCCTCTGTCTGCCTACCAAGATCTCTACTGGGCTTTGCTCAACTCGAACGAGTTCATCGTCAACCGCTAACCCGTGACTCGACCGTCAGTCATTACCCATCCCGGAGCTTTGGCTCCTTCTTGAACCTCACCTCTCCACCACCCTTTTCCAAAGCGAGTCTTCCATGTTCAACCAAGGCATGTCCCGTCGTCACTTCATGAGCCATGCTGCCTTGGGCGGCGCGGCGGTTCTGGGGGCGAATGAGTTTCTGAGCCACCTGCATCTCAATGCCGCAGAAGTCAAGAAGAATCAGAAGGCCTGCATCCTGGTCTGGCTGGGCGGTGGTGCACCAACGATCGACATGTGGGACTTGAAGCCGGGTTCCAAGAACGGTGGCGAGTTCAAGCCCATCAGCACTGCGGGAGATCTGCAAATCTCCGAGCACCTCCCCGAGGTGGCAAAGCAGATGGACGCCCTGTCGGTCGTGCGATCGATGAGTACTCGTGAAGCCGACCACATGCGGGGTGCCTACTTCATGCACTCCGGTTACGTTCCGAACCCCACCGTGGTTCACCCGACCTTCGGTTCGGTGGTGAGCTACGAGATTGGTGCGAAGCGCAAGGAACTCGAGATTCCTTCGTTCGTCTCAATCGGTGGCGGCGGGATGAGCCCGGGCTTCCTGGGGATGTCGCACGCTCCGTTCAGCGTCAATGCTCAGGGCCAGATTCAGAACGCCGACATGGCCGGTGTGGACCCGAGTCGCCTCAATGCCCGGCTGTCGATGCTCGGTGCGATCGAGGATGGCTTCATTAAGTCGGATCGCGGCGATGCGGGCCAGGCTCACAAGGATGTGTATGGCAAGGCCGTCAATCTGATGAAGTCTGAGCAGATGAAGGCGTTCAAGATCGCCGAAGAGAAGCCAGAAACCCTCGCTTCCTACGGCGGTCCTGGATTCGGTGCCAGCATGCTCATGGCTCGTCGTCTGGTCGAAGTCGGTGTGCCGTTCGTGGAAGTCAACTTCCCCGGTGGCTGGGATCTCCACAACGACGTGTTCAACACTCTCAAGAACCAGCGGCTGCCGATTCTCGACAAGGGGATCGCTGGCCTGACAGCTGACCTCAAGGCTCGTGGCATGATCGACGATGTCGTCGTGATCTGCATGGGTGAATTCAGCCGGACGCCTCGCATCAATCAGAACGTCGGACGCGATCACTGGGCGGCCAGCTGGTCGGTCATGATCGGTGGTGGTGGTCTCAAGGGTGGCCGAGCCATCGGTGAGACCAATGCCGACGGTGACAAGTGCGTCAGCGAGAGCTACCTGCCCGGAGACATCTGGGCCACGGCAGCCTACGCTCTGCGGATTCCTCTCGATACGGTCCACACCTCCAAGCGTGGTCGTCCAATGAAGATCGCTGGCGGCGGAGTTCCGATCAAGGGACTCATCTCCTAGTCACCCTGACCATGGATTCGTCGATGCAAGGGGGCAGGTTCTGCCCCCTTGTTTCTTGAATGGTGAGTTCTTGAGCCGTGAACAGTGAAGTGCCTCGGGCACTCAGCAAAGCGAGACACTGTGAGTTCCAATCCGGCCATTCCGGCGGTTCCCACGACGGCTGTACCAGTCGGTCAGTCGAACAGCGTGTCTGTGCCACGCGATCCGACCAGCTTCGTGCAACTGTTCACGAAGTCACAGCGTTCCCTGTACCTGTTCATCCTGGGACAGACGGGGAGCGTGCAGGACGCCGAAGAAGTGCTCCAGAACACGAACCTCGTGATCTGGACCAAGTCGAACCAGTTCGACCCCGGCACCAACTTCTTCGCCTGGGCCTGTCAGATTGCCCGCTTCGAAGTGATGCAGCACCGGCAGCGCTATCGGCGGGACAAGCTCAAGTTCAGTGAAGAGTTCCTGGATGTCGTGGCCAAGGAGTCGATCAGCCGACTCGATGATCCCGAACCACAGCGTCTGGCCCTCGAACAGTGCCTGCAGAAATTGTCCGCTCGAGATCGGGAACTGATCCGTGAGCGGTATCAGCCAGGGTCGTCCGGCAAGGATCTGGCTTCGGATTTGGGGCGCCCCCCGAATTCGGTCTACCAGTCCCTGGGCCGGATCAGACGAGTGCTGCTGGAGTGTATCCAGCGGCGAATGGCGGAAATGTAACCCCGTGGAGCATCTTGAGCGTTGGAATCCAGCCTTCAGGCTGCCGCTGGGCGAGAGTCGAGCGAGGCCAGAGGCCGCCTGAAGGCTGAACTCCAACGATCGAAGTGGTGAGTCCAAATGTCCCTTGATGTTGTCTCCGAGCTGTACCCTCTCCTCGAAGCGCTGTGCGAGAATCGCCAGACGCCCGCGGGGAAGGACCGCCTGGAGCAACTGGTCATCTCGCAGCCCGTCGCCCGTCGTCTGTATATCGACTACATGCACCTGCACGGGACGCTGGCCTGGGACGCTTCCCTGAGTGAGTCAGCCTCGCTGGTCGCATATGCCGAGCGGACCGGAGCGACTCCCATCCGTCAATCACGCTGGTCGACGCAGCGCTGGGCGATGGTTGCTGGCCTGCTCGCATCCGCTCTACTCGTGGTCTTCATGGTCTCGCAGGGGACTGGTCCACTCGTCATTCCAGCCCAACACCATGTGGTTGCCGTTGACCCGAATCCACCTGGACCGACATTTCCCGTCGTCGCCACGGATGTCAACCACCGCGAAAATCCAGCGATCGCGGAAGTGACTCCGATTCCCCGTGTGGACCTGCATCGCGAGACAACTCCGACTCCGCCGGAAGTCGTGGTTTCCTCGCCGACCGTCCCAACCGCCATCGCGTCCCACGCTCCGATTGTAGACGTGGAACTGGTCGCCCACCTGAACAGCCTTGTACAAGCCAAGTGGGACGAGGCGGGCGTTCAACCGTCTCCCGTCGCCGAAGATGCGGAGTGGCTGCGAAGAGTGTACCTCGATCTGGCGGGGCACATCCCGGATGCTGACAGCGTTGACCGCTTCCTCAGTGACTCGCGTCCCCACAAACGGCAGTTGCTGATCGATGAACTGGTCAAGAAGCCCGACTATGTTCGGAACCTGACGACGATCTGGACCAATCTGCTGGTCGGTCGCACTTCGGATCGCCCGATCAATCGCGAACTGCTCGCCAAGTTCCTGCGAGATCAGTTCCGTCAGAACCGCCCGTGGACTGAGACCGTGGCTCGGCTGGTCTCCGCCGAAGGGGATGGGAACGAGGTCGGCGAGGCCAACTTCCTGCTCGCTCACCTCAACAACGAAGCCGTCCCGGCCACAGCGGTAACCGCCCGCATTTTCCTGTGTCAGCAGGTCCAGTGTACGCAGTGCCACAAGCACCCGGACTCAAAGCACGTCGGCTCGATGGCCGAGTTCTGGGAACTCAACAGCTTCTTTCAGCAAGCCGACATCGTCGAGAACACGAAGTACAATCCAGCCACCGGACATACTGATGTCGTTAGCCGGTCGCTGGTCGATCGAGAGGTCGGCGGACCGACTTATTACGATGATCTCAAAGGCGTGATGCGGGTCGCCTACCCGAAATACGAGGGCCAGGAAGTCGATCCCGACCCCACGGTCAAACGCCGTCAGGAACTCGCCAAGCTGCTAACCAGCCAGGGTGAGCGCGAATTGGCTGCAGCCTTGGTCAACCGCACTTGGGCGCACTTCTTCGGCCAGGGGCTGGTGAACCCGATCGACGATATGGGACCGCATTCGCCGTGTGCCAATCCCGAATTGCTGGACGCCCTGACTGACGCGGTGGTCGCCACAAATTTCGACACCGAGCGACTCAATCGCTGGATTGTGTCCACGCAGGCATACCACCTCTCCAGTGCTCAAGTCCCCGGCAATCGAGCCGATCTTCCCGTGGATGGCGAGATGCCGCTCTTCAGCCGCATGTACCTTAAGCCTCTCTCCGCCGAGCAGATGTTTGACTCGCTGCTCGTCGCCACAGCGGCCGACCGCGCAGGAGCCGCATATTGGGAGCAGGCGGAAGAACATCGCAAGGCGTGGCTGGCGCAGTTCTATTCGGTGATGGAGAACGAAGAGAACGGGGATGCCTCCACGTTCGATGGCACGTTCTCGCAGTCACTGATGATGATGAACGGCGACCTGGTGCGAAACGCGATCAGCGACTCCCCCGGGACCGTACTCCACGGGATTTTGCGGATGCAGGGCGACGACCAGGAGCGAATTCAGAGCCTGTGCCGCGCCGCCCTGGGACGCGACCCGAAGCGTAATGAATTGGCCTCGTTTCAGCAGACAATGCGGCACAATCGCCCCGACGCAGGCACGAACGAAGCCGAGCCGTACGGCGACATCCTGTGGGCGTATTTGAACTCGACCGAGTTCGCCGTGAACCACTGATTTGCACGCAACGACGCGAAGTGTCGATCCTCCCCGTTGATACTTCTCGCGGTCCCGAGTGAGTCGTAGCTGCCCCTCGCCAGAGGGCGGGCACGCCCGCTAATTCGCCCACGTTCTGGCGAAACGTGGCGACGAAGGAAATATCTCATGTCCGCCCGCGCGAAGTTTAGCTGCGACGCGAAGTCTTCGTCGCGGAGCTTCGCCGTGTTCTCGCGACCGAGTCGTTTGGCCTGCGGGCGAAGCAGAGCTTCGGGGATATGCGGTCCCAAGCCAAGGAGCTTGGGAACGAGTTTCCCAGGGCGTGGCGAGTGACAATGCAGCGTCCGCTGGCGATTGGCCACGCCCGCACCGCATCTGTACGACGGACTTCCAGTCCGTCGAGTCTTCCCCACGACGTACTGGAAGTCCGTCGTACTCGCCGGGTGCCACTGGCGGTCGCTTTGGTCCGCCCGTGATTTTGGGCGTGAGTGGTCACTCATCCGAGATGAGTCCACCCAGCACTGGCGAGTCAAAGCCCTCGCCAGTGGCACCCGGCGCTGGCCCACCCTGTGCGACGTGGTCTGGCGGGCGATGGTGGGCCTGCGCCCAAAGCGGCTGGTCCCCACCCTACGATGCCTCAATACTCCACCATCATCGCCATCAACCTGACGATCTGATCGAAGAGCATGCCCAGCGCATGGCGACTCCCGAGGCCAAGCAAAAGTACGCCGCCCGCTACCATCGCGGCGA
>JAYTWO010000583.1:0-4539 GCA_043743415.1 Planctomycetota bacterium | reverse complement strand
GGTTGAAGCACCGAAAGCACCAGATCAAAGCGACAGCCTACAAAGCCCTACTCGCCGCGTGACTGAGCACTTTCGCTTCTGCGGGGAGGCATTTAGTGTTTTAAGTGGTTCGAGCCACTTTATCAACATTCTCTGTCCGGGTTTTAAGTCCCGTGCATGTGCCTATTTCGCCACTCGGTCGGTGGCCCCAAGGGGGCCGAGACGAGAGACGAGAGAAAAGAGCCAGACACAGATCGCGCGGACGCGGTTCTCTTCTGGCTCTCGTCTATTCTCTCTGATCTCTCGTCTTTCCTCACGCATCATCCAGCACATCGACAGCTGCGAACCGCTTCCCTTCCAGCATCTTCAGGCTGGCCCCGCCGCCAGTGCTGACGTGGCTCACCTTGTCGGCGAAGCCGAGTTGCTGGACGGCTGCGGCGCTGTCGCCGCCGCCGATGATGCTGATGCTCTTGGAGTTGGCGATGGCTTCGGCGACGATGCGGGTTCCGGCGTCGAAGGGGGACATTTCGAACACGCCCATCGGGCCGTTCCAGACCACGGTCTTGGCCCCGGCGATGATCGCGGCGTACTGCTTGGCGGTCTCGGGGCCGATGTCGAACCCTTCAAAGTTGTCGGGAATCTCACCGGCCTTCACGACCAGCTTGTTGCACGACCCCTTGAAGTCGTCGCCGCAGTGGGTGTCGACCGGCAGCACGAGCTTGTCGCCGCCGGATTCCAACAGCTGCTTCGCAAGTTCGATCTTGTCCTTCTCGACGAGGCTCTTGCCGGTCTTGCCGCCCTTGGCCAGGGAGAAGGTGTAGGCCATCGCCCCGCCAATCAGCACCTTGTCACATACGTTAAGCAGCTTCTGGATCACCAGGATCTTTTCAGAGACCTTCTTGCCGCCGATGATGGCGACAAACGGACGCTGCGGAGTGGAAATCGCATCGGTGAGGTACTTGATCTCCTTCTCGACCAAGGCCCCGCAGACGCACGGCTTGTCCCCCATCAGCAGCGGGGTGAAGAACATCGACACGTCCTTGCGGTGGCAGGTTCCGTACGCTTCGTTGCAGTAGATATCCGCGAACGAGGCCAGTTTGGCCGCGTACAGCCGCACCGCCTTGGAGTTCTCGGGGAGTTCGGCTTCTGAGTCGGGCTCGACCTCCTGAAACCGGACGTTTTCGAGGAGCAGAACTTCGCCGTTCTTCAGCGCCTCGACCTTGGCCGAGGCATCCGGCCCCACGGTGTCCTTTGCGAACACGACCGGCTTGCCGAGGATCTCGCTCAGCTTCGCCGCACACGGAGCGAGCGTGAACTTCTCGTCCCCGGCTTTGCCCTCCGGTCGGCCCAAGTGGCTCATCAGCACGAGCTGGCCGCCGCGATCGATCACGGAGCGGATCGACGGGAGGGCCTCCCGGATTCGCCGATCATCGGTAATCTTGCCGGAGCCATCCTGCGGGACGTTGAAGTCCACCCGCATCAGCACCCGCTTGCCCGCCACGTCCACCTGAGAAATCGTTCGCTTGGCCATGCCACTCGCCGTCTGTCGTTCACACTGGGTTTGGTTCGCACCGTTGCACAGCGGGAATCGTATGGGAGCGGGGAGAGACTGCCAAGGAAGACTCGACTGAGATCATGCGAAGGGCTTTCCCGGTATAGCTACGACGCGAAGTCTTCGAAGCGGAGCGATCCGGCACCCAGGGCGCACAACGCAGCCTGAAGGCTGGACTCCAACCGGAGAGATTGGCACACCCCAGTGTTAAGCGTTCGTCCTCTCGTCACCCCGCCCGGTTCATCGGCCCGGGCGACTCGACCGTGGTCTTCATCCGCACCTCAAGCACTTCCAAAATCCGCTGCGCCCGGTCCAGGGTGATCCCGTGGTACCCGTTCCGCTCATCGCGCGAGACCTCCTCCGGCTACGCTGCCCCGGTAGGCTCAAAGCAGCCAACCGGGGCCACCCGACGGTCCTGTTGCTTGCCACGGGTTACAGTTGGCAAATCCAGTCGACCACGTTTTTCGGGGGACTGGGGCTGCTGATTTACTTGATGGTGATCATCGGATCGATGGCCTACCGTCCGGAAGTGGCCGTGGGCGTCTATCTGCTGATCGGCGGAGCATTGCTGTTCGGTTCCGGCATCCTGCTGAGCGTCTACCGCGATCGGCTCTTGAAACTTCCCGAGCAGATCAGCCGCCGCGAAGGGATCTTCCGGATCATCGGCTGGAGGTGAATCCACGCCCCACGCACTACGCCCCACGCCCCACGCCCCAAGCACTACGAACTCGCGTTCCCCGTTTCGCTACGACGCGGAGTCTTCCCAGCGGAGCGAAAGGCGACTCTCGCTCTCTCCATACCCTTGGTCCCGACCCGCTGGGCTGATAGCCTTTGCCGGTGGATCGACTTCTCGACCTCTTCCAGCGTCTGACCGGAACAACCCAACGTGGCTGAAAAACGTGATTTCGATGAGTTCCTCGACAAGTTTCGGCGGCATCGCGAGCTGATGGTCGAGGAACTGCACAAGGTGATCGTGGGGCAGGACCTTGTGATCGAGCAGATTCTCTCGGCGATCTTCACCGGGGGGCATTGCTTACTCGTCGGGGTGCCGGGGCTGGCCAAGACGCTGTTGGTCAGTACGATTGCCAAGTTGCTCGATGTGCAGTTCAAGCGGATTCAGTTTACGCCGGACCTGATGCCGTCGGACATTACCGGGACGAACGTGCTGGAAGAGGGCGAGGGGGGCCGCCGCGAATTTCGGTTTGTGCAGGGGCCGGTGTTCACGAACATCCTGCTCGCTGACGAAATCAACCGCACACCGCCCAAGACGCAGGCTGCGTTGCTGCAAGCGATGCAGGAGCACGAGGTCACCGTCTCGGGCAACACCTATCCGCTGCCCGAACCGTTCTTCGTCATTGCCACCCAAAACCCCATCGAGCAGGAAGGCACCTACCCGCTCCCCGAAGCCCAACTCGACCGGTTCATGTTCAATATCAAGGTCGACTACCCCAATCTGGAGGAGGAGGAGCGCATCCTGACCTCGACGACCAGTGGCGAGCGAGCCGAGGTCAAGAAGGTGCTGTCGGCCAAGTCGATTCTGTACCTGCAAAAGCAGATCAACCAAATTGAGGTCGGGCCGCTGACGATCAACTACATCGCCCGACTCGTGCGGGCCACCCGGCCGAGCGACGGGTCAGCTCCCGCCTTCGTCAAAGAAATGGTCGACTGGGGAGCGGGGCCTCGCGCGGGGCAGTACCTGATCCACGGTGCCCGCGCGATTGCGGCGATGGATGGTCGACCGGCCGTCTCGTTCGAAGACGTTCGCAAGGTGGCGATCCCCGTGCTCAGACACCGCATCGCCCCCAACTTCCAGGCCCAAGCCGAAGGGGCCAGCAGCGACGATCTGGTTCTGCGACTGCTGAAGGAGATTCCGGAGCCGAGGGTGGCGAAGTACGAATAAGAGATTGAGATTGAGATTGAGATTGAGGGCTGAAGGTGGAGCGACAGCGGGGATCAATTCGCGGTGATTGTGCCGACGACAGTGGTCGTGTAGTCGCCTTCCTGAAGTGACCCCGGAGCGCCGGTGACGAAGGTCACCAGGAGCCGGAATGTCGCCCCGCCCGCTCCATTGGACGAGAGCCGGACTCGCGCGTTCTCGTTACCCGCAGCGTAGTTCGTGGTGGCTGTTGCGGTGTTAACTGTCCACGTCGCGGGGCCGGTCGATCCGATCAGGCTGAGATCGAGGCGGGCGTTGCGTTTTGACGATGTCGCCGCGACGTGCCGAAATGCCGTCGTCGTTTCCAGAATCACATTCGCTCCCAGAGAGGCATTGGACCTGGCCCGCCACGTCTGGGGGGCGAAGACCACGTTGGCCGTGCCCGAACCGGGGTATCCCCGGATTTGATCGGTCGGGGGAGCCACGATGGTCAGCCGCACCGGCACGTCGACCCGAAACTGCTGCGAGTCGCTGGCCGAGCGTGCCGCATCGCCGGGGATCATCACCGCCAGTAGTACCAGGAATATGAAGGCGATGAGTCTGTGCAGCGTCATCACGTCGGGTGACCTAATGTACGGGTGATGTGGGGAATGCGGATTGTTCCGAAGTGACAGGTTCGTCGCCTTTAGTCAACACCGACCCCGAACCTTAGCTCACATTTCCGAGAATCATCGCCAAAGTGAGAAAAAACTCTTCATCCGACAATCTTTTTTGGGGAAGGCCACTTCAAGGCATTCACCTTGTAGGGCATACTTCGTACTACTCACGTCACAAATTTGCGTACGTTGCGCAAATTTCCGATGGCCCGGAGACCTCTGTACCCCAAAGGGGTTTCACATCCCAGCCCAGGGTCGCGACGCAGGAGCGCACCCTGGGAAACGTGGTCCGGGGAATCCCAACCCTGAAGGGGTTGTACACCCGCGTGACCCTGTGTGGAACCCCTTCAGGGTTCGGGCCTCTGCGAGCGACCGGACCCAGGGTGCGCGACCGGTGGTCGCGACCCTGGGCTGGGATGTGCCACCCTTTTAGGGTGCAGAGGTCGCCTCGACGGTGAGTGGTTTCTGGCTGACTG
>JAYTWO010000582.1:0-4959 GCA_043743415.1 Planctomycetota bacterium | reverse complement strand
GGGAGTGTGACACAGTGAGATGACATCGTGAACTCTTCGAACTCATGGAGGTGCCAGTGGCACCTTCCACTTAGGAATTGGTCCAAAATAACATCCCGATTTGAACAGAGTGTTTTGAACAGAAGGTCACGAAGGTAACGAAGGGTCTTCTGGTTTCGACCTTCGTTACCTTCGTTTTCTTCTGTTCCAATTTCACTTCTCAAATGGGGAAGTTGTTTTGAACCATGTCATTAGGCGAGCGGCAGGAGAGGAATTACCAGCGATCAGCCGCAGGGCGCTAGCCCACGGTTCAAACCGGACGCTAGCGAGTTCCGGCTGATGGTAGATTCTCATTTGTCGCACGCATTGTTGACCAGTGTCAGTCCAGATCCTGCTAGGTGAGTCACCTATCGCGGAGCGAAAGACGACACTCCTCAACCGCAGCACGACCCACCTTCCGGCGCGGTCCCTTGCTCCTTTTCGATGTCGCTGATCTGATCCAGGCGGCGCTGGTGGCGACCGCCTTCGAAGTCGGTGCGAATCCACAGGTCAACAATCCGGTTCAGCAACCGCTCGCCCAGCATGTCGGCAGAGAGGCACATCACGTTGGCGTTGTTGTGGCGGCGACTGGTCTCGGCGGTCACGTCATCGTGGCAGGTCACCGCCCGCACGCCGCGAAACTTGTTCGCGGTGATGCACATCCCCATCCCGGTCCCGCAGATCAGGATGCCGCGATCGACGCTGCCATCCGACACTGCACCGGCCACCTTCGAGGCATACATCGGATAATCCACCGGGCCGGCCTCATCCGGCCCCATGTCGATCACTTCGTGGTTCAGGCCACGCAGTTGTTCCAGAATGAGGCCCTTGACCCGGACCCCTCGATGATCACTCGCCACGGCGATACGCATGTCCCACTCGATTCATCAGACTTCGGAAATCACACAGTCCAGCCAGTGTTCCAGACACTGCCGGATTTGATCGCGACACTCCGCGTAGACCGAGTCGTCACCCCCGATTGGATCGGCGATATCGTACCCGTCGACGCAGATTTGTTGCACCTTGGACTCACTGGTCGGGAAGGCCCCCGTGACCGCTGACTGATGACGGGAAGTCATCGCCAGGATCAAGTCGGCCCACGCCACCAATTGGTCCGTCACCGGCTGGCTGGAATGGTCAGAGAGGTCGATCCCCTCCTCGCGGAGGATGTCGAGCGTCTCCGGGCTGGCCGGAGCCCCCGGAGTCGACGCCACCCCAGCCGAGGCCACAATGAACCCCCGTCGCACCAGTTCGGTCTCTTCACATTCTAACCGCTGGCACAGCAGACTGCGAAACAGTCCCTCGGCCATCGGGCTGCGGCAGGTGTTTCCGGTGCAAACGAACAGCACCATCTTGGCCATGAGCTGGGTAATCTGGTCCGGGGAGTAGACACCGGGCTGGGAGATGGACCACTCTCCGGATCGCGTAAATCGAACGCTGGTCGCTCCTTGCGGGCAGGAGACAAACCCGGCATTGACAATCAGGCCGATCTGCTCGCCCCACGCCTGAGCCAGTTCTAATCCATCGGCTGTGGCCCAACTGCCACCGGCTGGGGCGGGCAATTCGAGGACCACTAGCGGTTCGCGCTGCACGCGGGCCATCCCCACATGCAGCGGATGTCCGAAACCTGCGAACCGCAGCGGATGACGTTCCAGATGGGCGAGGAGCGGTGCCGCCAACGGAGGCCCGGCCCACTTCGAGGTCGGCTCGAACTCCAAAATTACTGGCCCCGGCCAGCTGCGTTGAGCGAGACGGAGTGCCGACGGCGTGACAGACTCGACGTAGTCCTCGATCTGCGCTGCATGAGACAGACACAAACACGGAACTCGCCCGACCGCACTGGCCACCTCCAGCAGTCGAGCCACAGCCACCGCGTTCATCGACGACGTGGCCAGCAAATACCCGCTCTCACTCGGCAACCCGAGCAGCTGCGGTTCCCGGCTGGCATCGAGAGCCGCCTGGACGACGGCGCGGTGGTCGCCGGGAGCGGAGTAGTCGATCACTCGGGTCATGTGCCGTTAGTCCGTCCGGCCCCAAGGGTCCGGCCCCATCGAGAATGCCCCTCCGCCCGACGCTGATGTCGAGTGAAGGGGCTTTCATCACGTCCTATGCCTCAAATCCGACCACGGGATTGACGGCATCCTCCGCAGACAACTCAACCGCCTTGTAGCCCCCCTTGGATTTGAAGTAGGCCCAAATCAAGAGGTAGCAGACCAGCATCACGGTCGGAAACGCAGCCATGCTGCCCAGTGCAGAAAACTGACCAGCCTTCTTGGCTTCGGCAATCGAGGTCTTCTCCGCCGGAGCGGTGATCGCCGCTTCCTTCACGGGATCGATGCCCGTGTAGGCCCCAAGGACGTAGTTCTTTTCTGTGCCGACCTGTTGCATCACTGCGGGCGATGACTTCGCCAACACATCTGTGGAGGTCTTCTCTTGCAGATACCCAATGAACGGGAATCCCAAAATGCCGACGGCCAGCATCCCCACGCCCGAGATCGCATTGAGAGTCAAGGCTCCCCCTTTGGGACTTTGCTCAGCGGTGATCCCTAGCATCGTCGGCCAGAAGAAGGTCTTTCCGAAACCATACAGAGTCGCGGCGGCGAAGATCGCTCCCAGGCCAGCATCGCCAGTCTTTGACAACGCCGTGAGACCCGCAATCGCCAGAATCGAACTGACGATCAGCAACCCAATCGGCGACAGGTTGTGAACAATCGGACCCGCGAAGAACCGCAGCACCATCATAATCGCTGAGGTGTAAATCAGCACCCACGCCGCGTTGAAGCCAGCGGCCTTCATCGGCTCTTCCATCAGTCCGTTGATCCAGCCATCGGTTCCGATTTCGGTCGTCGCCAACGGGCACATGATCAGGATCAGGAAAATCAGCAGCGGACGGCCCACACTCTTCGTGGCGACACCAAACGCGACCGTCACAATCCCCGTCAGCACCCAGGCGATCGACTTGTCGAAGCCCAACGAGTTGGACAGCTCCGTGAAGATCAGTCCGAAGGCCAGCAAGGCTCCGATGGCCCCGAACTCCTTGAGCATGTCCAGGTAGCCCACCCCGGCGGCTTCACGCTCGTTGATGGGAAACTTGGCCCCGATCAACATCAAGACGTAGATGATCGCGGGCACGAGTACCAGTCCCATCACCAACCGCCAATCGCCGGTTGCCGCAACACTCGCCAGAGCAATCGTCCCCAGTCCTCCGATCACCAGTCCGCCCGGCCATCCCGCATGGAGGATGTTGAGCCACTTGGTTTTTTCCTTGCTGAACATCGTGGCCACGACCGGGTTGATGAACGCCTCGACCGTGCCGTTACCCAATCCTAAAATCACGCTACCCCAGTACATGAGGCGGAAACCCTGTGCTTGCGCGGCTGGCAACTCGGCTCCGGTCACACCATTCACTGCTCCGTACGCCAAGAATCCGAAGATGGCGTAGACCACGTAGCAGCAGAACGAGAACAGCATCGCAATCTTGTAGCCGATCCGGTCAATGATCAGGCTGAACAGAATAATCGAGATCGCGAAGGGCCACACACCGGCTCCCTTGAGTGTTCCGATCGCCACCTTGTCGACGCCGAATTCCGTTCCAAATCGGACATCGCACAGGTACATTCGAGAAAAGAACGCGTACGCTGTCGTGATCAGGGCGATAAAACACCCCCAGAACAAGAACATTGCTGGCTTCTCGCCGCTTGTCGGAGTTTGCGCTTCACTCATGTTCGAAGGACCGTCTTGGTGTGGAGGAGGGGAGCCGAGGCCAAATTCGTTTGGACCAAGTGACAAGTCACTCTGAGCCAGAGTTGGACAGAGGCGACCGATCAAACTCCCCCGATCGTAGCGGCACTTCAGCCAGTTTTCTACGGATGGCCACCCCGCGCAAAGAAAAATCCAGTCCGCTTCGAATTCTCGAACTCACAAGTCGTGCAGCGTAAGCTCCGGGTCTGGTTCGGCGGTCACCGGTGATCCGCTGGGGAGGCAAGACTCGACTCCACTGGGAAGGAACGCAGACGCTCGCTGACGAGGACACACACCACAGCTGCGATCAACAGCTCTCCGCCCCAGAGTGCGAGCGGGCGAATCCGCCTCAGTGCGGGGGTGTTCATTCGCCGACGTTGATAGTCGGTGAATGTCGGCAGCATCGCCTTGGCGAGTTCTCGCTGGACCTGCGTCGCCTGGGCCATCTGCTCGGGAGAGCCGACCTGCTGCGGGATCGGGATCAGTGGCGTCCGCCGGGCAGTCTCTGTCTTCAGTTCGGCATACCCCCAATGCGCCAGCAGTCCCAGAGACAGTAGCGTCACCAGCACGCTGACCCCGGCCACCAGTGGCCTCGACCGCACTCCGAACGAGCCAGCGGCCCCACTGCACGCAGCAGCGACACAAGCCGCAAGTCCCCAGGAGTGCAGGCCGAGGAACTTCATGCGGGGCGGCACGGAGTGGAAGACCGGGGCGAGCAGCAGGCCCGCGAGCGCGCACACGCCCAGCCAGAGGAGGAGATTCCCCCGACCGGCTCGCGGGATGGTTGTCTGAATGAGAAGCTGCATGGATGGGTGTCTCCGGAATGTCGCACGACGCTGTGTGTGTATTGGAAGTGTAGGTAGCCCGGGGTTTCTGCACCCTCTCCCCACTGTCGGCATGGCTTTGGGAGAGGACGTGGCTGTGGGGAGAGGGCCGGGGTGAGGGGGCTTGAGCGAGTGACGTGGCCCCCTGGGGGTGAGTCGTACAGATGCCCGATCGAGTGGAAACACTTTGTACTGCAAACCAAGGCTAGTGCCCCGTCGAGTCTTGATTTTGGGGTAGAGCGTCTTGAGCTTCGTGCGAGCGTCGTCGACCTGGAATTGCCAGTCGATGCCGCGTTGTTTCAAGTTGGTTTTCTCGGACCAGGCTTTGGTCTCGGACTGCAGCGAGGTAGGTCAGGCTGTGCCTGATCGTTCTTTG
>JAYTWO010000581.1:0-6535 GCA_043743415.1 Planctomycetota bacterium | reverse complement strand
CCCCACGGCTCGCTGGCCACCGATGGGGAACCGTTCTGATGCTGGGAGACCTCAAAGACGCTCGCTGGATTATGGCCAAGGGGCTGCTGTTCTTTGTGGCGGGGGCGATGGCCAGTGGGCTATTGCTGATTGAAATACCCACGTTGAGGGCGGGGGTCTTGCTGGGTCTGGCGGTGTGGTGCTTCTGCCGGTTCTATTACTTCGCGTTCTATGTGATCGAGCATTACATCGACGACACGTACAAATACGCCGGGTTGTGGTCGGCAGTGGTGTCTGTGTGGTCGAGAAAGCAGAACACCATCCCCAAGGACGAATCGAGTGTGTGAAAAATCCCACCGGTTGCA
The DNA here is from genome assembly GCA_043743415.1 of Planctomycetota bacterium. GTDB lineage: Bacteria > Planctomycetota > Planctomycetia > Planctomycetales > Planctomycetaceae > TH-plancto1. The sequence goes on along the minus strand of JAYTWO010000581.1, from coordinate 6,191 downwards.
ACCGGTGGGCCTTGGCTTTACACCACGACTACTTCGCGGCGATCTTCCACAGGTGCTTGTCGCTTCGCACGTAGAGTGATCCGTCACTGATGGCGGGGGTGCAGAGGATGGTCTCGCCGAAGGGGTGGGTATGGGTGACTTCGCCCGCATCGTCCTTGAGGGTGATGACCTGGCCGACGCCGTCTTCGCTGAAGCAGTACAGGTGGTCACCCGCAGCCACCGCGCTGCCGCTGAAGTCCCCCTTCAGGCGGGTTTGCCAGACCTTGGTGCCGTCTTTCGGATCGACGCGGTTCAGCACGCCGCCCTTGGCAATCACATACAGGGCGTCCTTGAAAACCAGTGGGCTGCCGGTGCCGGGGTTGACTCCCTCCGCTCGCCACAGCATCTCGGGGACAGCGCTCCCACTGGGGCTGGGACGTAGCGCGGTGATGCCGTGCGAGGGGACGTACGCGACTTGTTGCGAGACGACCAGCGACGGGGTGGTCGATGCTCCGTCTGTGTAGTCCCACACGATCTTGCCGCTCTTGGGTTCGACGGCGACGACCCCAGCCGAGGACTGGACCAGCACGTGATCCGGGGTCCCGTCCTTCCCGCGCATGATCCCCGGCGAGGTCCAGTTGGCCCGACGCGGGCGGTCCATCTTCCACCGCGTGGTGCCGTTGTCGACCTCCAGCCCGGTCGTGAACGATTCGGCATCGCACTCGACCATCACGCACAGCGTGTCATCCACCACCACCGGCGAGGAGGCCATGCCGAGGCTGTTGCTGGCGTTGGGTGAGTCGAGAGTGAGAGCCCGACACCACTGGAGATTCCCCTCTAAGTCGAGGCAGACCGCATCGTTGCTCGAATAGACCGCGAAGACCCGCTTGCCGTCCGAGCAGGGCGTGGGAGCGGCCACGCAGGTCTTGGGGTGACTGGAGGTCCGCCCGGTGGCCCAGAACTGGCGGTGCCAGAGTTCGCTGCCGTCCTGAACACTGAAGCAGATCACATGCAGGCGGTCCTGCCGGGGACCGCTGCAAGCCGTCAAGAATACCCTGTCCCCGACAATGATGGGACTGGAGAGGCCGCGACCGGGGAGGTCGATCTTCCAGGCCATGTTCTCGGTGTCGCTGAATGTGGTCGGGGCTGCTGGTCCCTCGGCGACGCAGTTGGCATCGTTGCCCCGGAACTGTCGCCAGTCGGCGAGCAGAGGAGCGGAGAGGCAGAGCAGGGCGGCGAGGAGAAGGTGGATTCGCATGAGGGTGGGGGCAGGGTTAATGGTTGATGGTTGATCGACGGAACACGGAAAGCCCAGGGGTTGCAACCCCTGGGCTTGGGGGTTGTTCACTTCACGGCCACGGGCTGACTCGGATGAATCGCCCGACCCGAGAAGTCGGTCACGCGGAACTGGAAGCTCCAGTCCTGCGCCCAATCATCGGTCTGCTCGTTCTGCAACAGCTTCAGCAGCAGCGTGTTCTTCCCGGCTTTCAGTTTGCCACGCACCAGATATTGATCCAGAAACATTCCCCGGTGGTACTCCTCGCGGGCGAACAGCGGTTCGCCGTTGAGCCACAACTTCCAGGCGTTCGAGGTGCCGAGCCGGAACTCGACCGCTTGAGCCGTCGCCGAGTCGAACTCGGTGGTGGTGTAGACCGTGGCTCCCATGTGTTTTTCGAACAGCTTGTTGACATCGAACAGCCCCATCTCGTCTTCGGAGGCGAGGGACTTCCACTTCGTCTGGAGCGGCTTGCCGTCCGAGCCGGGGAGGCCATCGTATGTCTTATCAAAGGCCAGTTCGGTCTCCGGCGGGTTGACGACATCGAACCCCTTCTTGTCCTTGTTGTCGAAGGGACCGATCAGCTTCCATTGGGTCAGGAACCCGTAATGCTCGACGAGGTTTACCTTCTGATCGTACCCCTTGAGTACCTCGGCCAGCTTCTTGACCTGGTCCTCGTCGACAGCACCGGCGAGGGCGGCTGTGTACTTCTGGCGGGCGTCGTCCTTCTGGCCAGCGGATGCGAGCTTTTCGGCGGCCTGCATGGTGTAGGCCACGGCGTCGCGCCGCAGTTCGCCACTGGGGTCATCGAGCAGCGTGGGGATCAGCCGGTCTTCGAGACCGGGGTCGACCGACTTGAGCGTGTCATAGGCCAGCCGCCGAGCCTGCGGGAGGTGTTTGCGGTCGTCTAGGAAGGCGGTGAGCGCCTCGGTTGGGAGTTGGACTCCCTTCCGAGAAGCAATCGTCTCATAGGCCCCGCGCAGCCAGTTGAGTGCCAGCGGGTTGGCATCGTCCATCGCGGCCAGCAGCACCGGGAGGTCAGCTGCATCGGCCTGCTCGATCACCCTCACTGCGGCGATCGCTGCGGCGTGGCCCTTCCCGTCCTTGTTGACGGCCTTGATGGCCTGGATTGGTGCGGTGAGATCGGCAGCCCAGTTCGTCGAGGCGAATGCCAAAACGAGAAGAAGCGGAATGGACGAACGAAGCAGCATGGGGGAAGCATCCCAATTGGGTGGACGAGATCAGTCACTCAAAAAGCCCTGGGGGTTGCCACTTCTGGGCTATGTGTGGCTGACTGGCCACTGCATACTGACAACTCGTCACTCACTCATCAATCCGCCAGCGACGGAGTCACTCGCGTGGTGGATTTTTTGATCAGGGTGACCACATTGCCGGTGGCGTTGTATTCGACGACATCCATGAAGGTCCGCATGAGCAGCATCCCTCGACCGCTGGGGCGGTCGATATTGGCGGGGTCGCGCGGGTCGGGCTGACTCTTCGGATCGAACCCCGGGCCTTCATCGCGGATGACGTACTTCACGCCGTCGACCGAGAGATCGACATCGACATAAATGCGGCGCGACTGGTAGGGATCTTGTAACCTTCGCTCGCGGGCCAGATCGTAATAAGTGGTGTGGTCGATTTGTCGCAGGTGAGAACTGACTTCCAAATTCCCGTGATAAGAGGCATTCAGCAGAGCCTCTTCTAATGCGACACCAATCTTCAGCCGTTCGCTCTCACTAAAGATCCCCATGTCGACGACCAGCCCCTGAAAGTACGACACCATCGAGGTCAACATCGCTGGCTCGTTCTCCAAGATGAACTGCGTATGCAGCGACTGCATGCGGCTGATGAGCGTGCGGCGGACCCGCTTCTCGCCCGCCAGTGTCAGCACCCGTTCCACCGTGTCGACGAGGTCGCTCCCCAGCAGCCGCTTGGGGACATAACTGGCTGCGCCGCGTTCGAGGGCCTCGACGGCGATGTCCTCGCTCCCTTGTCCGGTCATGAGGATCACGGGGATCAGCGGGTGCTCCGACTTGACGTGCCGCACGAACTCCAGCCCGTTCATCTCGGGCATCTGCAAGTCCGTCACGACCACGTCGACGGTATGCTCGCGGAGCCAACTGGCGGCCTCTTTCCCGCCGCTGGCATAATGCGCGAACCAACCGTCCTGCTTGGCCAGCAATCCCCCCGCCAGCTTGCGATCCACCGCGGAATCATCGACGACCAAGATGGACACCATCTCACGGCTCCTCGCAGCCCGGTGGATTGTGCCACCGCGATCTCGTCAGGGCTCCGAACTCGCCACAAGGCGATCTGACACAGTGTGCGAAGAGTATACGGTACATGCGACCACGCCAAGGGGAGCCCCTTACGAAATCCTTCTTCAGTGGATTGTATCACAACCGAGTCTTTCCAATCCCTCCATGCTGCGCAGGCTGACTGGGATTGAGAGAGTCGCGGTCGGTCTCGGTGTGGAGTGCGAAAAAATTCATCTCGGATTCAGAATCTTCTTGCATCGGTGCAGACTCGCGATAGCATCACGGTGGGAGAGTGTCTCCCGTTTGTTTCTCGAAAGGAGTCGGAAGATGACCAAGTCAATGTTGGCTCGCCGGGATGAGACCGTTCGGAAGAACTCCGCTGTCATGACCAATGGTGTCGTGACCGCCCCCCGCGAAGTGCGAGAAGAGAGACCTGCCGCAACGGTCTGTCAGTCCCCCCAGGAGTTCATGGATGCCTGCGAAGAAGCGATCCGCGAACTGGCCTACATCAAATGGGGAGAGGCGGGTTGTCCCTCCGGTGATGGCCACGACTTCTGGCTGGATGCGGAACGTGAAGTGGTCGCCGCCCGGTCGGACGCCATGGCCATGCGACCGCAGCAACCTCGGTGAGTGACACGGCACGGCGTAGCCGCAACCTAAGGGGAATCAGCTATCAGCGGTCAGCCAGAAACCTCACACCGTCGGGCGACCTCTGCACCCTGAAAGGGTGGCCCAGCACAGCCCAGGGTCGCGACCGCAGGGAGCGCACCCTGGGGCAACGGGCCGCGCGAGAATGAACCCTGAAAGGGTTCCACACCGAGCCGCGCGAGCCGCGCCGAGCGGGTGGACAACCCCTTCAGGGTGGGCGTGCTCCGGCCAGCTTTCCCAGGGTGCGCTCCTGCGTCGCGACCCTGGGCTGGGGTGGACAACCCCTGCGGGGTACAGAGTGTTGGCTGGCCCTCGTCAATTTGTGCAGGGAGCAAAAACTTGGGCCGTGAGTGACACGGCGCTCAGTCACCCGACAGTGAGTGTTCCTCGCGCGTCCCGACTCTCGCGGGACGCCGAGAGCGTCCGCCCTCGCTGACACGTCGGGTGGCGGTAGTCAGTGCCCTTCGGCTCGCGCCGGTGGCCGCTCACGGAAAGGGAACCGGCTTCGCAGCGTTCCGCCTCTTAAGAACCAGGAAGTACCCGTTTGTGGTGTCCGGCAGTAACTCCCACTGCTCCGGCTCGGTTTGTAGTTCCCACACATCCTCGGGACCATGCACCCGGCTGTAGGGGTGGCGGGTGTCGATGACGATGTACTCAGCGTCGGGCGGGGCACCAACGCGATTGCCGTTCACCAGGCGCGGGTACTTACTGTAGTCATACGACCGCTCGAAGTGCGTGTACCGGGGATGGACGAAGTCGGTGGATGCGACGCGGGCCGTGACCGGGATCAGGTTCTCGATCTTGGCGAACTGCGCGGGACGCTCATCGGGAACGTAGCGGGATTGCCAGAACTCCGGCTTGCCCGGGTCCCAAAACTTGAAGCTCAGGGGGCTGTGGCTGAACACACAGCCGGTCCAGACTCCACAGGTGATGGAGAAGGCGAGGATTGCCCCACCGGATCGGGGTCGGGAGGGCGACGCTTGGGAGGGCGAGGCTCCCGCCGAGCCGCTCTCCAGGGGAGGCGCTGATTCTGGCTCGCGGCTCGGCGGGAGCCTCGACCTCCCGATGTCCGCCCTCCCGATTCGCCCTAACCCCGCCGCTGCGGCCCACAACAACAACGGCAGCACCGGGGCGTGGAAATGGTGAAACGGACCCGGCGGATTGAGGGCCAACTCATTCAGGCACAACAGCACAAACAGCGGAGCCGCCGTCAGCAGCCGACTCGGCGAGAGCAACGGCAACAGGCCCAGCGGTACCAGTAAGCACAAGACATACGAGAGACTGGAAGCGGTGACCAGCGACTCCCAGACCAGTCCCGGTTGAGTCAGCATCGTCCATACGATCTCGCCCGGCGTCTTCCCGAACTTGCCGAAGTATGTCAGGTAGTGGATCGTCACTCCGTCCCGGAACCACGGCAGCAGCACCTTCATCACCAACAACAAATACGCGGCTGAGCCCACCAGCAACCCCAGTCCCAGCCACTTCTGAAACCGGTCATTCTTCCGCCAGCCATCCCAGGCGATCCACAGTCCAAGCGGACCGAAGGCCAGCGAAAAGTCCTCCTGGGCGGAGAGTCCCAGCAGCACCCAGGCCAGCATCCAGCGGTATCGCTTGGCCTCAAAAGCATCGATCGCCGCCAGCACCACCGCCACGCCAAACGCCGTGGGACGAAACGTCTTCACGTCGATCGAGATGTCCAGATAGTGCAGCGGGAACGCCAGGAGTGCCAGGATCGCCACGCTCGCCGCCCAGCGCGGATGGCCCGTGTGCCGCTTCGCGATCGAATACAGCGGGAACCCCACAGCGGCAATCCCCAGTGACTGGCACACCTCCAACAGCAGGTGCGATGGCCACAGCAGATGCAGCGGAAGCAGCATGAGATGGATCACCTGGATGTGCTCGCCCAGGAACAACCCCTGGTCGAGGTAGCTGCGAAAGCCCTTACCGTGGGTGAGATTCCAGAGGTGCTCTTCATACATGGCGGAGTCGCCATGCGGGATGCGCATGTTGAACCACAAGCCCCAGTT
>JAYTWO010000580.1:0-4576 GCA_043743415.1 Planctomycetota bacterium | reverse complement strand
GTGGAGCCTTGATGGCAAACCGTCAGCTCACCGCCCCGGAATTGTGAGGGCAGGGCCACAATCAAACTCCCGACCATCCGGTCAGTCTTTTCGCTGTCCCGATGCGGCAGAAAGAATCCCCCGTTTTTATAGATCAACAGCTTGTACACCTGTGGCACGAGACGCTCGGCGGGAAGGCCCAGCTGGGGCGCGATGCTGACGAGGGCTTTCTGAATGGCCTCGATCCACTCGGGATTCGTGATCGTGAACTGGTCGGGGGAGAGTTCGAAGGTGTTGCGTACCGTCGTGTCGACGAGCGTCTGCAATCCCTTCCCGAACGGGGCTTGTTGACTGACGCTGATAATCTGCTTGGCGGTTCCCATCTTGATCGGCCAAGTGATCGGCCCCACTCCCGGAATCTGGAGTTGGGGCAGGGCACCGGGGAGGCTGCCTTTGACGCAGTACGTCGATAATCGCTTGGCGGCGGCCTCACCGGTGGTGAGGCGTTTGACCAGGGTATGGAGTTCCATGAGAGCGTCGGGAGTCGGGAGTCGGGGACGGGTGGAGAGTCTCTCGGCAGTTCGCAGGGCATTCTGACAACGGCCTTCTCGGGCGCACAGGGAGTGGCGCGGGGACATGGCTGACTGAGCGGTATGTGCGTCTCGCCTGTCAGCGGCGGACGAGACCGGCAGCACCAACGTCGGCCACGTCGCAAAGTGTCCGAACGGATTGTCTGCTTCATCCGCGAGCGGGGACAGACGGACGGACACAGCCCTGAAGTCGCCCAGAGTCGCCGCTCCCAGGGACGGGTGACGTGGTCGGCTTCGGCGCGGAGGGTCGAAATCGCCGACAACCCCGACGCACACACCGACTGAGCAGCCTAGCCGCAGACACGGCGATCCATCGAGTTTTGTGATATGCTGCCCCACTCATCGAATGCGAGAATCTCTTCCGATTCATCGGGGTGTGCAATGACCATGCGGACTGTTCTCTGGCGATTGTGCCTCTGCCTGTGCCTCTGTCTGTGGGATTCCCGTTCGACCCAGGCCCAGAACAATAACAACAACGGCATCGGCGGGATTCGCATTGATGCCGAGGGGGTGGTGTCGGCCATCGCCCCGCTCAAGGAGTCGGTCGCTGCGGCCAAGAAGCGGCAGTTGGCGTACCGGACCGCGAACCTGTCGGAGCCTCTGGCGACTGCGACGGAATCGCGGCGGGTGTCGTTGAAACAGCTCGATGAGCAACTCGCGGAGATCGCGAAGGTTGGCGGGGAGGTTCCGGCGGAACTGAAATACCTGGCCGGGTTGACGCGGATCGATTATGTGGTCGTGGATCGTGAGGGACACGACATCGCCTTGGTCGGTCCGGCGGAGGGGTTCGCGCCGGACTTGCAAGGACGGATGCGCGGGGTCACCTCGGGAAGGCCCGTCTTGAATCTGGAGGATCTGCTGGTCGCGTGGCGGACGGTCTACTCGGGCACCACAGTCGTCACCTGCTCGATCGATCCCACGCAAGAAGGTCTCGCCGCGTTTAATGCCTTCATCAGCCAACCACTGGTCGCTTCTCCCAGCGGGGCAGGGCAGATGTTCAACACCATGGCCACCAAGCTGGGGAGGCAGGTGATTTCGGTCACGGGCGTCCCGCATGACACGCATTTCGCCGTGGTCCTCGTCGAGGCCGATCTGCACATGAAGCGCATTGCCATCGGAGAGGATCCGTCGGGCGTGCGCGGCGTGACGAGCCATCTGTCGCTGATGCGACTGGGCGATGCGGCGTCGAGCCGTTGGTGGTTTGTGCCGCTGTACGATCCGCTTGAAGCCAACGCGGACCGGTCACTCTATCATCTGTCGGGGCAGCGGCTGCAATTGCTGGGACAGGATGAGTTCACCAACTCGCAGGGGCAGCGTTCCAACGTGCCATTCAACAAACTCGGCACCACGAAGTTCGTGCAGCAGTTCACCGCGAAGATGCCCGAGCTGGCTGTGGCGCATCCGGCGTTTGCGGAGTTGCAGAACCTGTTCGACTGGATGGTGGTCTGCACGTTGATTCGTCGTCATCAACTCGATGCTTCGATTCAGTGGCAGCCGGTGATACTGGGAGATGCGAAGCTGTGGCCGACCAAGTCCTATCCCGTGCCGACCGGGGTCGACTCGGTGGCCGCGACGAACCGCGTGGGCCGGACGATCCTGGGACTGGTCGGGGGCGTGGAGCTGAATGCGGACTCGGTGATCTCGAAGACCTCACCGCTGGCAGCGGGAGCCGCTCCATCGCTCCCCGCGCGGCATGAGACGCGGGCCTGGAATGATTAGTTGAGCAGCATCGTGTGCCACTGGCGAGGGCTTTGACTCGCCAGTGCTGTGACGCTTGAAGACGGGATGGATGGGTCATGGTCAGGACACGGTCAAAGACACTGGCGGTCGCTTTGGACTGCCAGTGCTGACGCGGTAGAATCCCTTCACGATGATCGGATACCACAAGACACCCCGGCAGTTCCGGATTCCCATGAACGACATTGCCCAAATCGCAAACAACTACCTGCTGTACTTCTTGGTTCCTGCGTGGATCGTCCCAGGGCTCGCGGATTACTTCTGCCACCGGCGATCACGAATTGAAGTGACCAGCGGACTCCTTGAATCCGTCCTCCACTGCATGCTCATGGTGGTCATAGGCATCCCGATCTTTATGTGCCTGCTGTTCGAGATCAACGCGCTGGTCATCGTTCTGGCGATCGCTGCATACATCGTCCATCAGGGGCTGGTGCTGTGGGACGTGTCTTACGCGGTGACCAAGCGAATCGTGACACCGATCGAACAGCATATCCACGGCTTTCTGGAGGCTCTCCCGTTCACGGCAATGTCGTTCATCGTTTGCCTCTACTGGGGGCAGGCTCAAGCTCTGATCGGTTTGGGGACTGAAACTGCCGACTTCGGGTTGCATTGGAAAACCAAACCGCTGTCGGCGTCGTACCTGGCCAGCGCCCTCTCCGTCGTGTTTCTGTTCCTGGCAGTCCCATACGGTGAGGAGGTCTGGCGGTGTTACCGTGCTTTCAGGCGCACGGGGGCGCAAGGCTCTCGGGTGGCACAGTCAACAGAGGCTTCACCGCCGAATGCGGACTGATTGGGGAGTTGTTTGAGCATGTCGAACGCCGCCCACACTGGCGGTCCAAAGCAACCGCCAGATGGCACCCCGACGCCTGCATCTTCGGAGTGTTCGTCAGTCGCGGGACAAACCGAATAACCCCTATCAACACGATACTGCGAGTCACTCACTGATTCGGCACGACCGAATGTGTCTGTCACGAAATCCTCGGTTGACCCGGCCCGCTGTCAACATAGGGTTCGGAGAGGTTGCTGATTCTGGCAATCTCAGGTCGACTATCGACGAGAACCCCATGCGTGCCGTCACTCTTCGCAAGCCCCCCCTCCATCGCAAGGGGGTCGTCCTGGTGCTGGCCGCTGTGTTGATGGTGTTCGTGTTCGCGTTCGTCGCGTTCACGGTCGATGTCGGATACATGACGCTCACCAAAGGGGAGCTGCAGAATGCGGCCGATTCCGCAGCGTTGGCCGGGGTCATGAGTCTGGGGGATGGCGAAGCCGAGGCCCGAGCCGTGGCCATCGGCTTTGCCGGGCTGCACCGGGCAGCGGGATCGCCGGTGTTGGTCCCGAATGAGGATGTCTTGATCGGACGGTTCGACTTTGTCGACAAGACGTTCACCGAGACCTCGACCGGGGCGAACGCGGTGCGTGTCTTCACGCGTGTCATCGACAAGCCGTTCTTCTTTGCCCCGGTAATTGGACACAACAAGTTCGACTCCAGCGCCCGCGCCACCGCGATGCTCAATCCGCGAGATATCGTGTTCGTCGTCGACACCAGCGGATCGATGAATGACGATACGGAACCGCTGTGGGCCACCCGCACGATCAACGGCCTGTATGCGGGCAGCGGGTATCCCAATGTGGCCACGCCGTTGATTCAGGGGTTGTACACCGATCTGGGCTTCGGTACTTATCCGGGGACGGTGCAACACATTGGCCAGCCGCTGGGTGTGCCCCATAACGACTATGCCTTTGCCGAGATGACCAAGGACGATGGGGCGCTCGCCGATCCGTCGATCCCCGCCCAGTACCGTATCCTGGTGGCCGACAGTGAACAGACGCGCCGGATCAAGGGCTACAGTTGGATCATTGACAACCAGATTGCCGTCCTGATGCCCGCTGCCCAGCCGACACCGAATTCGACGACGAACTATGGGTACTGGGAGAAGTACATCGACTACGTGATCGATGAGGTCAAGGTGCCCTGCAATCGCGACCGCGACGACTATAAGGATTTCGACAATCCCAATAAGTTCACATTCTCCAACCCGGACTGGATCGACTGGACCGATATGAATCAAGCCGAAAACAAGATCGGCTACAAGACCTACGTTCAGTTCCTCCTCGACTTCGGACGTGACCGCAGCCCGGATGTGGACACCTGGAGTGGGAACGCTCAACCGGGAGTCGGCACCAAGACCCAGCTCTCGATTCAGAGTCCGCACTGTGCCTATCACGATGAAGTCACCGCGGGCGGGACGTTCAGCTTCCCCCCCCGCGAG
>JAYTWO010000579.1:0-3517 GCA_043743415.1 Planctomycetota bacterium | reverse complement strand
CCGGGGCTGCCGGTCATGCCCGAGGCGTCGGGCATCTGGTCGCCGTTAGTGTCGATCTCGATGGTGTAGTAAGCCCCCGGAGTGGAGTCCGAGAGCATGCCCGCGAAGTCGCCGCTTACCGAGCCAGACGACACGTACGGGTTGGAGAATGACAGCGAATCGATCGATGGTGCCGTGCCCGTGAGCATCATCCGGCTCTCCAAAGCTGCGATCGTCAGGGGGATCTCACGCGGAGACCGGCGACGCCGATTACCCGAACTACGCCCCCCCCCCCAGAATACCAACCAACTTGCTCAACCAACCCGAGGAGGTGTTTGAAGATCGAACCATGATTCGAGTGCCCTACGAATGCGGTCAGGTGGAGATGGTGTCTGTGAGATCAATTCAGCGAAATGAAAATCGGAGCGACTGCTCTGGCGATAACCCTACACAGGCTGATTCGCGTGTGTCAAGCAAGTCACTCGCGTCAATTCGCGAATTCTCCCAGAAAGTTGGAATCAGCTCCCCGCCATATGGGTCGATGGCGGGGTGGCCCAGACGCTGCTTTGAGCGTCTGGGTTGTGGAACAACAAGAGGTTACGGAGGACACGCTCGCCTTTCAATCCCTCTTGTTCCTTCGTCACCCAGACATCCAAAGCGATGTCTGGGCCGCCCCGCGGGGCACAGGGCGTGGGGGGCTGACGATCCCACTCAGCCTGCCCATGTCCCCCTGACACGGGGGACTTACGTCCACCCGCTCGCTGTTGTCCCCGGCCCTGACACGCTCGCTGGCGGGCGGTCATCTTTCTAACCTGTCGTCTCACTCAAGCCACACCTGCGGAGAGAGACATGACACCTTGGATTCGCTGCGCTGTTCTCGCACTGATTGTGGCCGTCGGCGGGAAGGCCGACACCGCCTGGGCCCAGAGCCGCACTCACGACATCACCATCGAGGACTACTTCACTCAGGCGTCGATCTCCGACTGCGCCCTCTCCCCCGATGGCAGCCAGATCGCCTATACCGAATCGCGCTGGCAGGGGCCGAAGGAACCTGCGAGTTCCGACCTGTGGGTGGTCAACTGCCAGACGAAGGCCATCCAGCGGCTGACGTTTGATCCGGCCTCTGATGCTCACCCGCGATGGTCGCCGGACGGGCAGTTCCTGTACTTCACCAGCAACCCGAAGCGCGAGGCCGACAAGTCCCCGCCGTATGATGGGAAGACGCAGGTCTGGCGGCTGCAATGGGCGAGTGGTCGGCTGGAACCGGTGACGCGGGTGGAGGGCGGGATTGATGCCTTTCGGCTCTCGGCGAATGGAAAATCGCTGTACTACACCGCGTCCAAAGAACACACGATCGACGACTGGAAAGACCTTCGCAAGGAGTTCGCCGACCTCAAGTACGGCCACGGAGTCCACAAGGTCTCGACCCTCTCGAAGCTGGACCTCACCACTTGGCGGACGACTCAGTTGCTCGACGAGAAGCGGCACATCGATTCGTTCGATGTCTCCCCGGACGAGGCGCGAATTGCGATGATCTCGGTCCCCAACGAACAACTCCTGCAACGCGAGGGGTGGTCGCGGGTCGACCTCTTCGACACTGCGACCTCGCAGGTCACGACGCTGCCGGATGACTTGTGGCGGAAGGCGGCCCCGTCGCCGTATGGGTGGCTGCTGGAGCCGACATGGTCGGGGGATGGGCGGCATCTGGCGTTCCTGGTGGGGTTTGATGGCTACCCGGCGGAGTTGCTGGTGGCCTCGTGGACTGGGGAGGTGCCGACGATTCGGCGGATGCCGCGCCCGAAAGACGTGTATCTTGAGGGCGGGATCACCTGGCGCGGGATGTCGGATGAGGTGTGCTACCTCGGCGATGTCAGGGCCACGGTCCGGGTGTGCAGCGCGCGGGGACTCCACACCGATACACTCACAGCTCACGTACTCACGCCCCAGGACTCCGTCATTCACGCCGCCCGCTTCGATGCCAAGGGCGAACGCCTGGCCCTCGTGCAGTCTGGCCTGACCTACAGCCGGGACGTGTTCGTCAGTGGCGTCGGAGAGACCGAGAAAGCCACGCGGCTGACCTCCGTGAACCCGCAGGTCGACACCTGGAAACTCCCTCAACTCTCGCGTGTGACCTGGAAGGGAGCCAACGGCGACGAGGTTGAGGGCACCCTCGAACTGCCGCCCGATTACCAGCCCGGCACGAAGCTGGCGCTGATTGTGTGCCTGCACGGTGGGCCGACCGGGGCGGAGTCTTATGGGTTCAAATACTCGATTTACGGCCACACGTTATTGGCCGCGAAGGGGTACGCTCTGTTCTGCCCGAACTACCGCGGATCGACCGGGTATGGAGACCAGTTCCTCATCGAGTTGATCGGCCATGAGAACGAGATCGAGGTCGAAGACATCCTCAAAGGCGTCGACGCCCTGATCGAGCGCGGGATCGCCGACCCCGAGCGGCTGGGGGTCATGGGCTGGAGCAACGGCGGCTATCTGACCAACTGCCTGATCACCGGCACCAACCGCTTCAAGGCCGCCAGCAGCGGGGCCGGGGTGTTTGACATGACGATCCAGTGGGGCGAAGAGGACACTCCCGGCCACGTCATCAACTACTTGGAGGGGCTCCCCTGGAAGCAACCCGCCGAGTACCAGAAAACCTCCCCGCTCTATCAACTCCAAGACACCTTCCGCACTGCCACCCTGATCCATGTCGGCGAACAGGACGAGCGTGTCCCCGTCACTCACAGCCGCACCCTGCACCGCGCCCTGCACCACTACGTCAAGGCCCCGACGGAACTGGTGATCTACCCCGGCACCGGCCATGGGCTAACCCAGTACCACCATCGACTGGCAAAACTGAAGTGGGATCAGGCGTGGTTCGAGAAGTACCTCAAGCCGGATTGATGCCTCGCCGCGATCGCCAGCCGCTTCGTCTTCGCAAGACGCTTGCCAACCAATCGGCTACGATCTAGCTCCCACATGCCCTCCCCACGGCTGGAGCCGTTCTCACCATGATCGTCACGATTGATGGACCCGCCGGTGTCGGCAAAAGCACAGCTGCACGCCAGCTCGCCGAACGCCTGGGGTTCGATTTCCTGGATACTGGGGCGATGTATCGCGCGGTGGCGTTGTGTTGCCTTCCACAGGGTGGGGATGTCCACGATCAATCACTCTCGGCTCGCATCGCGGCGACGATCAAGATCGAAGCCCTGTCAGGACATGTCTTGTGTGATGGTCGCGATGTGTCGGGTTTGATCCGCACTCCGGAAGTCAGCCATGCGGCGTCGATCGTGGCCCAGAATCCGGCAGTGAGGGAGGCTCTCGTCCAGCAGCAGCGCGAGGTGGCCATCGGTCGCGACATCGTCAGCGAAGGTCGCGACCAGGGGACCATCGTGTTTCCCCATGCCAAGTGCAAGTTCTTTCTCACCGCCGACCCGCGCGTGCGAGCGCTGCGGCGACAGTTGGAATTGACGGAGGCCGGCCACTCGATTCAGATCGACGAACTGATTCAACTGCAAAAGGAGCGAGATGATCGCGATGA
>JAYTWO010000578.1:0-14582 GCA_043743415.1 Planctomycetota bacterium | reverse complement strand
ACCGCCGGAGCGAGTGCTCCGGAAGTGGTCGTCGAGGAGACGATCGAGACGATTCGGACTCGGTACGGAGCCACCGTCGAAGAATTCAAGACCCGCGAGGAAAACGTCCACTTCCCCCTGCCGCGCGAGCTACGGGTACTGAGTGCGGCGAAGTGAGGACCGGGGGAGTACGGGGCGTGAATGGAGTTGTGATGTCGTTGCAAGGACACTGGCTGGTCTCCATGGTCGTGGTGGTTCTCTGGATGGGGGGCCTGACCGGTTCGGCATTGGCTGCGGAACCAACAGGCCCGGATGCCGAGCGGGCTTATGGCTACCTCCAGAAGGTGTGTGCCATTGGTCCCCGCATCAGTGGGACCGACGGCATGGCCCGGCAGCAGGCGTTGCTGGCCAAGCACTTCACCGACCTCAATGCCGTCGTCTCGTTTCAGGAATGGGACACGCCGCACCCGCTGACCGGGCAGCCCGTGCGACTCAAGAACATGATCGTCAGTTGGCACCCGGAGACGACGGAGCGCGTACTTCTCTGTTGCCACTATGACACGCGACCCAAGCCGGATGAGGAGCTGTTTCCTCGCTACCGCGACAGCCCGTTCATCGGGGCGAACGATGGCGGCAGCGGGGTCGCCTTACTCATGGAGCTGGGCCACTTCATGCCGGAGTTGCCGGTGCAGCGGGGGGTCGACTTTGTGTTCTTCGATGCCGAGGAGTTGATCTACCAGAAGCCGGGCAAGTTCTTCTTGGGCTCGGAGTATTTCGCGACCCAGTACCGCGACGCGCCGCCGCCGCATCGGTATCACTGCGGCGTGCTCCTCGACATGGTGGCGGATAAAGACCTCAAGATCTGGCAGGAGGGCCACAGCATCAAGTTCGCGGGGTTCGTAACCGACAGCGTGTGGGCCTCGGCCAAGGCCACGGGGGTGAAGGAGTTCATCCCCAAACGCAAGCATACGGTGAACGACGACCACATCCCCCTGAACCAGATCGCCGCCATTCCGACCTGCGATGTGATCGACTTCGACTACCCGTACTGGCACAAACGGAACGATCTTCCGGCGGCGTGCTCGGGCGAGTCGCTGGCCAAGGTGGCCACCGTGATGCGGCATTGGCTTCAGAATGTTCCGGCGAAGCCCTCGCGAAAGTGACACGACCAGAAAGCCCAGTGGTTGCAACCCCTGGGCTTTGGTGGAGTGAGCTACAATTCCCATGCGACAAGACCGCTCAATTCGTGGAGCAATCCCATGCTGACCGCTTATCTGGACGCCGCGATGCGGAGTGCCCATTACGAGTTATTGTCGGAAGATGACCAGTATTATGGCGAGGTTGTGCCGTGCAATGGTGTGTACGCGACCGCAGCGACGCTCGAAGAATGCCGCGACCAACTTCGGGAAGCCCTCGAAGAGTGGGTGCTGTTCCGGATCCATCGCCAACTGACGCTGCCCGTGGTCGCGGGCGTCGAACTGGTCGTGAAGGAATCGCTCGTCTGATGCCACATTTCGGGCCGATCAGTCGTCGAGAACTCGTCCAGTGCCTGCGGAACTTGGGCTTCGAGGGGCCGTTCTCAGGCGGCAAGCATCAATTCATGGTGCGGGGAGAGATCACCATCCGCGTCCCCAACCCGCATCAAGGCGATCTCAGTCTGAGTCTGTTGAGCCGCATTCTCCGACAAGTGGGCGTTCGTAAAGACGATTGGGAATCGCTCTGAGGTCGATTGGCTGGCAAGGAGCTCGCGATCCACTTCATCGAGTCGCTGCGGTGTCAATCACGCGGCCGCCGTGCATTGTGGCTGGAACATTAAGAGGCTGACCACACACTCATGACCACTACACCACCACACATGAGCCGGAGTCGATTTCTACTCTTTGCGGGACTGGTGCAAGGCGGCGTGCTGTTGCTGGCCGTGGGGGTGGGGTACGGGCTGGGGATCTCGCCCACGAAGCTGGTGCGCTGGAGCAATCGCGATCTGATCGGGGGATTGGTGGCCGTATTGCCGCTCTTGGCGGTCTATCGCTTCAGCCCGGATCTGCGCCACCAGGCGACCGAAACGCTGGGCGAGTCGCTCACCCGCTGCCGGTGGTATGACCTGGTGATGTTGGCAGCGCTGGCGGGAATCGGAGAAGAGTTGCTCTTTCGCGGAGTGTTGTACGAGGGGCTGGTCCCGTTCAATCCGTGGCTGGCCCTGATTATTTCCAACGTGGCGTTCGGGCTGCTGCACGCGCTGTCGTGGAATTATTTTCTGACGACGACGGTGATTGGTTTCTCGATGCATGCACTGGCGGGAATCTCGGAGCCGAGGAACCTGCTGGCGCCCATGATCGCGCACAGCGTCTACGATCTGGTGGCGTTTATCCTGCTGCGTCGCGAGATGCGTGTCCGCTCGTCATCAGGCGAGCGGTCGGACTTGATCGACCCCGTGGGATAGGCTTCCAGCCTGTCGTTCTTCGCCAAGGTCGACAGGCTGGAAGCCTATCCCACGGTCAGAAGCCGGGATTGTTCGTCGGCGGTTTGACCGGCGTCCCCTTCGGCGGGGTCTTGGGCCCGCTCACTGGGGCGACACGCGGGGGGCCGACCTGGTCGACAACCGCTCCCAATCCCTGACCGGTGGGGCCGGCCTGAGCAGCGACGCAGTCTGCGTGCAGTTGGAACGACTCCGCAGCGACATTGGCCAGCACGGTCGGAGGACTGGGCAGTAGCGTACTGTTCGTTCCGAAGACGGGCAGCAACTCGTGCCCCGCGCCCCAACCGAGTACCCAGTCATTGGAGAAGTTCTGCGGCCCGGCGGTACTTTTCGTGAGCAGGAACGTCTGCATGCCACTGGCGTAGGCGTTCTCAAAGCCCCACCACTCGACCGCAGAGGCGTCCGTCTCCAGAGACAACACCCCGCCGCCTTGATAGACCGTGGCTCGCGAGTACAGCTGGACTGGGCCACCCTCGCCGACCGGAAGCACTTGATACACCGACTTTGCCGCAGACAACGTTGAGCCGTTCAACACGCATTGCGAACCCGCCGATCCGGCATCGAGAGACACCGCGACCCCCGTGCTGGAGGAGAGGATCGAGCCGCGCACTTCGATCACCGATTCCGCTGCTCCCACGCGCACGAGCGACTTGACTCCGGCAATCAGACTCTGATCGATCAGCAGTTGTGGTGGGGCGTGACCTCCCGACGGGTGCGTGTCGATGATCGGCCAGGCGGCATCGATCCCTTCGACGCGACACCGCCGAATCGCTGCCAAGCCGCCCGTCATTTGCAGGAACCGTTCGGGATAAGTGCGAGTCTTGCTGCTCGACATCCGAAACGAGCCGTGGCTGAGCGTCAACTGACCGTCCTCGACGGTGAACCACGCTTTCGGGCTGACGGCGTTGGGCTCGGTCTTATAGCCAGGCTGGATGATGAGGGGCGCGCCTTCCGACTGCTCGAACACCACCTGCACTCTTTTCTGATGGACGACAAAGGGGTCAATCGTTCGTAGCCCAGAGCCGAAGGCGATCACGGTCGAGCCGTCGGGGCATTCCTCACTATTGATGAACTTCCCCAAGTGGGGCTTCTTCAAGTCGAATCGCAACGTGGTGCCTGGATTGGGAGACTCCAGGCTGGTCGGAATGCTGGGGCGTTGACTCACGGCGATCACATGCGCCAGGATGGGCTGCGGCGGTTCCGGCAGCACGGACCATTTCGGCCCGGCGTCTGCCAACTGAGTCTTGATGCCTGCGAGGCCAATTTGAAGCTGTTCGCTGGTGACCATTGCCCCGGCCTCCATGACGGCCCGCAGGTCGGCTCCTTCGGGGATCAGGACTCCGGTGGGAGACGCTTGCCGCCAGAACGTCCGCCAGGCCGTCTCGTCCGGCACATCGACGGGCTCGGTTCCATCGCTGAACCCCAGTTGAGCCCAATGCGGCCAGCCCACGAATGCAGACTTCTCGACGGTCCAGGTCACGAACGGCACGCGCGGTCGATCGAGTGCTTCCACCGTCTTGGGCCAGCCGCTGAACAACACTCCTACGGCATCGGCCGAATGACCCGGCAGGTAGGCCAGTGCCGACTGTTGCAACCGGAACTCGCACGTGGGCGGCTGCTTTCCCGAGTGGAGGCAGGCGATTCCCGCCTGCCCCGACAGGCACGCCGTCGTGACGAGGGTCACCTGCCGCGTATCGCCCACCCCATCCTTCGAGTCGATCTGGATCGTGCTGGCGTTGCCCGCGATCAGCAGCGACTGCCCGGCCACCAGCGCAGAGCGCTCTCCCTTCATCACCACGGAGCGACAGGTCCCACAGCTGCGAACCACCGTGTCTTCCAGAAGCACACGGCCATTACCTTCCACGACGATGAATTCGCTGGCAGAGGCTCCCAAGTGGGTCAGAGTCGAGCGCCGGATCGCCAGCGTCGCGGGACCGACACGAAACCCGGGACCAGTCTGCTCCGGCGGCAGGATCACATGCACCCCGTCCAAGATGACAGTCCCCACGGTGACACCGATTGACGAGTTCGCGGCACCCCAGATCAGAACTGGCGAGACGCCCCCCGCCCCGCGCAGCGTCCAGCGACCCGCGTGCTTCATGTCGAACACGGTGATCTCGTGAGGCCCTACGTCCGCGAACTCGAACACCGCGTCACCTCGGACAGAGGCGTGAGCCGTCTTCAGATCGCGAAACTCTCCCTGGGCCGGACTGCTCCGCCGGATCGTGTGTACTCCATTCGCAGCGGCCTTCACGCGAGCTTGCCAGACCCAGGGGGGGAGTGGCCCCTGACCTGTGGGGCCAGTCGGCGGAAATGGGATCACTCCACCGAAGGGAGTCCGGTCGAGGTCTGCGGGAATGGGATTGGCGACTCCCGGCGGGGGCGGGGTGACAGTCACCGTTGATCCGGTGCCCGTCGCGGGGGGATCGGAGGCGACAAGATTCTGAGGCTGACCGGCCTGCGCGGGATTCGTGTTAGGCTGGGGCGTTCCCGGTGGTGTGACGGGGGGAGGGACCACACCCGCCTCGCCCGTGGCATAGGGATTGGCGGACAGTGAATCGCTGCTGGAAGCCGCTCCGAACCGCTTGATGACGACGAACACGCTTCCGATCACGACGGCGACAATCAGCACCAGCAACACGAGCTTCAGGTGATTGGGATCGATGCTTTTCGCGGGCGGCTCGGACAGCAAAGGCTGATCGAGGCGACTGGGCAACACACGTTCCGTCTTGGCCTTCTTCCCGCCGCCATTGGTTTCCGCCGCGGCTGCGTCGAAGCCGCCGAGGCGTGCCGGAAGTGACTCGCGACCGGCGGGCTGGCGACTCTTTCCCTTGGTTTTCTGGGGTGAGGCCGGTGCGTCGTCCTCGCCCTCCGGGAAATCTTCGGTGCCAGCGACTCGGCCTGCGCGGGGGCCGGTGGGGCTCCCCGCGCGACTGGGTTTGGCAGATGCCGGACGCCGAGGTCTGCCACCCGTGGGGCTCGGACTGTCGTTGTCCTCGTCGCCGCCCTCGTCGTCAGCGGCTCTGTCGACCCGCGCGCTGCGTGCGGGAGGGGAGTTCCCCACTCGCCCCTTCTGGGCGGACCCCGGATTACGGCGCGCCCCTCCCGAGGGACTGGAACTCGGATCCTCGTCGTCGTCCGCAGCATCGGCCAGAGAACTGCCAGAACCGGCATGGGCGGCTCCCAACAGCTGCAACTGGTCCGCCGAAAAATCGCCTCGCAGGAGTGCCGGAGCGCTGAGGTCGGCCAGGAGCTGGGCCGGGGTCTGGTAACGATCCTCGGGCTTCTTGGCCATCATCCGCTGCAGGACGGCCACGACTCCGGCCGGGATGCTCTCATTCAAGTTTCGCGGATC
Source organism: Planctomycetota bacterium (assembly GCA_043743415.1). Taxonomy (GTDB): domain Bacteria; phylum Planctomycetota; class Planctomycetia; order Planctomycetales; family Planctomycetaceae; genus TH-plancto1. The sequence continues at coordinate 8,772 of JAYTWO010000578.1, read as the reverse complement.
GGGAACGGGCTGGAGTGCGTGAGCCCTCAGCTTGTTCAGCAGGTCGCCCTCGGGATACGGAGCCTTACCGGTCAGCAGGTGATACCACGTACAGCCGAGGGAATAGAGATCGCTGCGGATGTCGGCCGCCTTGCTGTTCTTCGCCTGTTCGGGGGACATATAGTCGACGGTTCCGACCGTAGTTCCGGCCTTGGTAATGCCTGATTCTCCGTCGTCCTCAATGATGCGGGCCAAACCCAGGTCGGCCAGTTTGACGACCCCGTCCCGCTCGCGAATCATCAGGTTGGACGGCTTGATGTCCCGGTGGACGACCTGCCGTTCGTAGGCGTGTTGCAGGGCCAGCGTGACTTGCTTGATAATTTCGAGGGAGCGCTTGACCGGGATCACACCGCGTTTGCGGAGCAGATCAAAGGCATCCAGCCCCTCGACGAACTCCATCGCCAGATACAGATAGCCATCGATCTCGCCCGACTCATACACGGCAACGATGTTCGGGTGCTCCATCTGCGCCCCGGCTTGCCCTTCCGCTTTGAAGCGACGCACCAGAACCAGGTTGGCGGCCTTGTCCTTCGGAAGGACTTTGAGGGCCACGGTCCGCTTCAGTTGCTGATCCACCGCCAGATAGACCGCTCCCATCCCTCCCGAACCGACCTTGCGCTGGATCTGGTATTTCCCCAGCACGGAGATGTGGTCGAAGTCATGTGAGGGCAAGGGGGGAGTGGGATCATTCGCCATGAAGGAGGCTCAATGGAATCGGGGCTCGCCCGCTTGCGAATGCGCGAGAGAAATTCGCTCGATCTGAATATACCTTGACGAATCGGGTGCGGTCAAAGAGGACTGCCTGCCCAACTGTCGAAGTGCGAAAAAAAACGTCGCCCCGATGCGGGATCGGGGCGACGGATGAACATGGTGCCTGCTCCGCAGGAACTCTCAGGGGGTGTTCCCAGTCGGTCGTCCCCGGCTGCCGCCAGACGGCATGCCCGAGCCGGACCCCATCATGCCACTTCCCGCGAGTGGGTTGCGGGCGCGTCCACCTTTCGCCTTGGGGCCACCCTTCGCGGTGGGTTGGGCATAGGGGTTGGCCATATCGCCCATCATCTGCATGTCCGGCGTCGGCGCCTGAACGATCCCCTTCAGCGGTTCGAACGCCTTGGCCTGGCTCGCCTGATTGTCCGCCAGGCGTTTCTGCTCGGCTGCCTGGCGCACCGGATCCAGGACCGCCAACTCGCCGGTGTTGGCCTGCACCACGAGCACCTCTTCAGGGAGCAGGAGATCCCCCTTGGAACCGCCCGGCAGCTTCAGATCCTTGTGGACTGTCTTGTCCAGCGAGATGTCCGAGTTGGTGTCCACAAACACATCGGACGATGTGAACTCGTACAGCTTGCCCTCCTCATAGGTCGACTTGGCCGGATCGATGACCGTCGTCTTGACCGTACCGGCAATGTGCTGACCGGGGTACAGATCGAGATCCGCAGTGACCGTGGTTCCCAGCTTCGTGTCCCACTTGTAGATCGCCACCTTGGTCTTTTTGCTTCGGGAATCGACATCCTTCACGAAATAGTGGACATCCCGCTCGATTGTCACCGGTTCCGTGACGTTGCTCCATTCGGTGGTGCGGGTTTCGCCTTCCACCACCAGGGCCTCGCCATTCGCCTCCGAAGCCAGATGGCCGAAGTTTGGATTGTTGAGGACCAGACGCACCCGGTAGCGATAGGACTTGCCCGATTCCACCGTGAAGTCCATATACCGGAACAGTAGCAACTCTCCATTGGCGGTCACGCGCTGCTTGATGTATTCCACCAAGGCCCGGCTCTGTTCGTCCTTGTCGTTGGTGGCCAGAATCTTCTGCATGGTGACCGCGTTCGGGTCCGCTGTGGCTCCTCGTTTCGAGGGGCCGGGCAGCGGACGCGGACTACCGCTTGCGCTAGGCAGGCCAGCCGGGCTGCCGCCATATCCGCTTCCATAAGCGGAGTTTCCAAACACCTTCGCTTGCAAGGCGCGGGAATCCACCATCTGCTTAGAGAACCCACCTGTCTTCCGTCCGGTCTTCGCTTCCGCACTCTTCTGGCCTCGCATCGCCTCCAGCATCCGGGCCTGGAATTCGACCTCGTACTGCATGTCCTGATCAGAGAGTTCGAAGTTGTCAATCTTCGGATGGGAGCCAAATTTCCGCCACGTTCCAAAAATCCGAGGAAGCAACGGCATCGTGATCACATTGTTGGTCACCGTCCCGGAGACAATGTCCGGCTCCGCAGGCATGGACTGATCCATCACATCAATCGCGGCCTGCGTATCGACCAGCTGCCATTCGGTCCAGTTCTGGGTGTTGCCGAGCAACTCCTGGCGTTCCAGGTGGAAGTCGAGCACTTCGAAGGAATACGCGGCGTGGTCGAACGTTTTGGCGTGGATGGCTTCCTGGAACTTGCGAATCTGCTCCTTGAGTGGGAAGACGGCCCGCACGCTGGTGAAGTAGTAGCCCTGGGCCTCACGCTTGGGGCCAGCCACGGGGGCGATCATCGTCTCGCCATAGGCCGGATAGGCTCCGTGTGCTCCATGGGCGGCCATGCCCCCATGCGCCGGAGGGGCTTCTTGTTCCTGGGAATAGGCGGCGGCGGGAGCCCCGTGAGCGGGAAGCTCCTCCGACATCGGGGACGCCTGCTGAGTGCCCGGGAGACCCATGGCCGCTCCACCGACCGGGCGATCGGTCAGGAATTCGTCATCGGGCTCCGCTATCGCGGGATCGGTCGCAGCGCCACCATCGGGTTGCTCCGTCCCCTTCATTGGGGGATCGGCGTCTGGATCTTCCTCGTCTACCTTGGTGGGGTCAAACGGACGCTCGATCAGCACCCTGCCGGCCGTGGCGAACGCCTCTTCCAGAGCCAGCAGCGAAGGCTCGCGCAGCGGCTCCTTGCCCTGCCAGGGGGTGGCGATGAACCGCGTCGACATCTCGTACTGACTGACCGCAATCGCACTCCGCAGGTTGTCATGCACCACCTGCTTCGGCATCCTCTTCTGCGTCATTTCAAACAGCAGCTTCTCCTCCTCTGGCCAGACATGGTTCTTCAATGCGGCCCGGCTCGTGGAGACCTTGGTGGTGATCTCTTCCGGGGTGCCCTTGTAAGGGGTCCATTGAGATCCCAGCAGGCACCCCAGAACCAGCAGTCCCGCAGTCCCCAGCACCATTTTCTCGGTGTGATTGATCAGGAACGCTTTCGCGTCAAAAGCTTTGCCAGCCATGAGGCACCTCCTCGGAAACTACTGTGTGGGCTTGAATGTCTGTGGTCGTCAAGAGTGGGATGCGGCTGGGAACCGTTCGGTTCCTGCAAACTAGGGCGTTGCTGGTGGTTCCGCGGGAGGTGTCTCGGTCGCTGGAGGTGTCTCCGGAGCCGGTACAGCCGGAGCCGCCGGTGCTGGCTCCGTCCCCACAGGCGGTGCGACGGGTGTGCCCGCGGCGGGAGTCGCCTCGGCAGGTGTTCCGGCTGCGGGAGCCGGTGACTCGGGGGCCGGGGTGGGAGTGGGAGTTCCCGCCTCCGCAGCCGGAGCGTCCGTCGGAGGTGTCCCCGCAGCCGGTGCCGCAGGATCGACCGGAGTCCCCGTGGCCGGCGTTACAGGGGCCGGCGTTACAGGGGCCGGGTCAGCGGGAGCTTCCGCCCCAGTGGCGTCTGGAGCGGGAGTGGTCGTCCCGGCGGCGGCGGCATCTACAGCAGCCTGCAGGGCGGCGATTTCTGATGCGGGCTGGCGATACATGGTCACGATGCCCAGCAGGTCCAGCTGGACGAGGTCCGGGTGTTGCAGGGCATCCAGGGGATACACGGCGACAGTTCCCGGAGCCCCAATCCCCGTCGGGCCACCGAAGCCGTCTGGGTTGAAGCCATCGGGAGTGGAAGCAAAGGGATCACCGCTCCCACTCCCCTTCCGACCAAAGCCCTGCCCCATGTTCATATTCATGTTCATGTTCGAAGCCAGATTCCCCCCGGTGGCCCCGGCTGCGGTGAAGGGGTCGGTGGCGTAGGGGTTCTTTCCAAAGTGGAACCGCACCACGCGGACCGGCCATTCGGAATTCGAGAGGGCAACCAGGAAATCGACCAGCTTGTTCTGGTTGATGATCACACTCAGGTAGAACCCTCGTTCCACGTAGGGAGCCTCGGGGGTGTCCTTGACGTAGCGCAGAGGCCCCGTCGGAACGGCGGGCGCAGTTGTATCTCCCGTCGGGGAACCGGTGGGGGGAGAGGCACTGGACATGCCTGTGCCACCAGCCACCGAATCTCCACCGGCTCCAAACTCTTCCACGGGATTAATGGCAATCGAGGAGTTCGCCGTCCCACCCATTCCACCACCACCTCCACCCAGGGAAAAAGCAGCGGCGGGAGCCCCATGTGCCCCATGTGCCTCCTGGGCCGGGTCGATTTCCTGACTGCCTCCCCCGCCCTTGCTTCCTCCCGTGGCGGTGACTGTGCCATCCGCAATCGGCACTCCGTCACCACCCAGCAGCCGGAACTCAATCACCCGGCGAATGACCGCGCTGGTTTCCGAATCGGCATCTTTGTTCATATCCCGAATCGCATCGAGGATGAACTGCGTCACCCAGATGTCCTCCTGGGCGTGCCACATCTGGGTGGAGTTGATGGTCAATTTACCGATCCTCATCCGGGGGATGAGAGTGATCGGGAAGTCGACTTTGGGGATCCAGGTGATCCCGGCCTTATTGGCGACGAACGGCTCGACACTTTCGTAGAGTTTCCGCACCTCACCCGGGTAGTCGGTCTGGTAGGTAAAGCGAACCTGATTGTTCTTGATATCGGCCAGGTAGATTTTGGGGATGTCGGGAGCCACACGCGCTGGCCAGACCATGCGCGATTGCTGGCTCTTCCAGAGGCCCAGCAACTCCTCGTTGACGTACTTCTCCAACAGTTCATTCCGACTCTTGAGTTCGGTCGTGTAGGTCTCGTTGGGGGCGGTGGCACCAGCCGGGATACCGCTCTTCACCTTGTCCAGAGACTCGACGCGTGTCTTGGTCGCCGCTTTCAAGGCTCCATTGGCGGAGAAGTATCCCCACAGGTTCATGGAGAATAGAGGCACCAGAAGAATCCAGAAATGGTTCTTCAAGAGAGGTTCGAGTTTGTCCATGAGATCACTCCCAATGTGTGGAGAGTTGCTGTGCGTGGAGAGTTGCCGTGAACGTGAACTGCGAGGCGTGTGACCCGGACGATTTAGTCGTTCGCGGGCGGGACCACCGGTGGCGGGGTGGCGACTGCGGGAGCGGGAGCCGCTGTCGGATCTGGCCCCGCTGCGGCAGCCGGATCGACGGGGGCAGTGGCCGCTCCCTCCGTGGCAGGGGTCCCCACCGACAGTGGAGCCCGCAACTCGACAGGGGTCGGCTTGTAGGCAAACTGGATCGTGAACCTCTGCAGTGGGATGCGCTTGGCTGTCGGATTGATTCCCGGGGCACCGAGACCGGGAGGAAAGTTTCCGGGATTCGAGGACGAGGGGGGCGTCGATCCGAGGAGTTCGCTACCGGGGAGTGAACCTCCCGGAAGCGAACCGCCCGGTGTGGCCCCCGGTCCCGACAGGAGGTTCGTTCGGGGAGCCGCTCGGTCGATCTTTCCGCCATCGGGATCGTAATAGAAATAACTCGATGACACATCGACCAGTGTCGCATGAGAGATTCCCAGCCGACGCACATCCCGCATCGGGAAACCGGGAACTTGCACCGTCTGCTGCTGAAGGTTCTTCAGGAACGTGTTCATCACGTACAAGTGACCTTGCTGCCCCGTATCTTCGGGATCGTGATGCCAGTGCAGGCCACGCACCGTAAACAAGTAGCCTTCCCCGGCGGGGGGCGTGGCCTGCTCGTCGGCAGCGACCATCTCTTTATTGGTGGGCTCCAAGGCGGTGTACCACCCCGCCGCCAAATCCGCCTTCTTAACGGCGCTGATCTCCTCAATACACATCTGGTGCCGCAGTTGGATATCCACTGACTCCTGCCCCTCGTTGTCGTTCTCGTCCTCGTGCGGCAGGCAGTCGTTAATCGAGTTGTAGACCTCCAACCAGGCCAGTCCCCGTCGGTCCTTCACCGAGGCGTCCAGCTTCGCGTATTCTGCGGAATTACGGGTCTTCTCGGTTTCATAACTGGTCTTAAGGGTCGTGACCTCACCCCCAAATGTCGTCGCCTCGGCTTCCGCCTTGGTGAACTCCTCCGTGTGAACCTTCATGTACGGGAAGGCGTTCCCCATCGTGGCCACAGCTGTGCCGAGCAACAGCGTTGCCGCAGTGGCCACCGCCCAAGGCTTCTTGCGGCGGATCACTCGTTCGCGGGTGATCTCGGGCGGCAGCAATGAGGTCTTCATCGCCGTCTGGCCGACCAATTGCAGTGCCAGTCCATACGGCACCGCGAAGCTCAGCACGTTGTCGGCAAACAGCGGCGAATTGATCACCGCGTCACCCGCCAGTGCCTTGTAGACATCCGGACGCTCGACATCGTATTGCAGATTCTGTTGCAGGAACTTCTGCAAGCCGGCCAGCTTGAAGCCGTTGCCCAAGCCGATCACCTTGGCGATCTTCGCCTGGCGATTGACGCTGGAGAAGAACCCGATCGACCGCTGGATTTCCGACACGAAGTCGTTGAACACCGGACGCAGAGCCTGGAACACGGCTCGCGGGTCTTCCGACTTGGTGGCGTTGCACTTGAGCAGTTCGGCCTTGGCGAAGCTGAGCTTCATTTCCTTGGTCAGGGCGCGGGTAAAGTGGTTGCCGCCGATCGGCACGTTACGCACCCAGATCTTCTTGCCGTTCGACACCATCAGGGTCGTGTTGTCGCACCCCATGTCGAGGATGATGACGAAGTCATTGTCGCCCTCGGGAGCCCCGGGACGATGGCCCATTTCGTCGTAGCACAGCACGTTGTACAGCGCCAGCGGGGCAATCTGAATCAATTCCAACTCGACCTTGTGCTGGACGTAAGGCCGCATCGCCTGCGACAGCGCATCCCGCTTCATCGCAAACAGTCCGACTTCCGCATCCAGCAGGAAGCCGCCTTCCTCAATCCCGCCGCCCAGCCGCTGGTAATCCCAGACCACATCTTCCAAAGCAAACGGAATCTGCTGCCGCGCTTCATACTGGACGATCTGATGGACCTTCTTGGCCTCCACCGGCGGCAATTGGATGAAGCGTGTCAGCGAGGTTTGCCCCGGCACCGACATGGCGACCTGCTCGCCCTCCAGCTTGTTCCGCGACAGGAACGTCTTCATCGCATCACGGATGATCTCTTCCGGGACAGCGTCCGGCTGAGTCAGGATCTTGGGGTACTGGATGTAATCGAACGCAGCCGCCATCACCTGGCCGGTCGACTCCACATATTGGAGTTTGACCGCCTTGAGAGCGGATTGCCCGATGTCGATGCCCCATGCAGATGGACTGGCCATGTTCAATACTCCGAGCGCGATGGTGATGGCACCATCGGTTCATGACAGCCGGTGTTTCGAGTTGGAAGTCCGCAGAGATCTCACCGAAGCTGTTTCCAGACCGGTAAATGCCTGCTGAGAAAGTGATGGGGGAAGGATGTGACGGATTTCCCCCAAAGGACACTATCGTAGAGAGTTGCGTCCGGTCAACCGAAAACCTCGACAACCCGTCAGAATCGGACGTTGCCAGAACGCCACACTCACCTGAAAGGTTGTGTCAAACTTCCTGATTGCCAGTGAAGTGACGGTTCTCCCGAATCGACCGCTCCGACTGGCCCTCCGAAATGTCAGATGTGGGGGAAGCCAGAGAAGTTCCCGATTCTCACCCCGATTGTCGGCGATTTCTCCGAAATCGCACGTTCGATCGGCTCGCGAGGAGCGGATGGTATCGGGAGCCAAACCATCGAAGTCGGAGCCATCGACCGACCAAACCACCAAGTCAAGTGGAAGAACAAAGGGGCGGTTCCCTCGCTGGTGCGCTACCAGAGATTCGCTGGCGCTTCGTAGCGCACCAGCGCGGGAACCACCGGGGCCAGCCCGAAGGTGGGGGAAACAAAGGTGTCAGGAACCAGGGGAAACAAAGGTGTCAGGAACCAATATCGGGCACGCCCACACGACGCAAGCTGCGATTATTGCGAGAACGGTTCCTGACACCTTTGATTCCTTCTCGAAAGCCGCCGCCGAGAAGCACCTCGACGCCTGGTGCCGCCACGCTGAGGCCAGCGGCATCCGGCAGATGCAGGTCATGGCCAAGCCCCTCCGCATGCATCGCCGAGGTCTCCTGAACTGGTACGACCACCGCATCTCGACCGGTCCCCTCGAAGGCATCAACAACAAAACGGGGCACTACAAAGACGCGCCTACGGCTACCGCAACTACGAACACATTAAGGAGAAACTCCTCACCCTCCACCACACCAAGTACATGCTACAAGGTTAAAGACTGGAGAATGACCATCCCCCCAAATAGTCGGATGAACCGGATTTCGGTCGAGTCGCGCGCTCGAGGAGGCGTTGCGAGTGCGGCTGGATTTTCGGTGGTTGGTCGAGGGTCGTTCGATCGATCACACGACGCTCAGTGACTTCCGCAAGAAGCATCCCGAGGCATTAAAGAAGCTCTTTATTCAGATCGGTTTGTTGGCGCGAGAACTGAAGCATGTGACGCTGGAGGGGTAGGCGTTTGATCGAGCGAGCGGCAGACGTGACGGCCTGTTGTGAAACCGTGTTCGACCGCACGATCGACGCTCGACCCCGGAGAGGCGCACTTTGGTGAAACGTGAGTTGTTCTGCGGGTCACGCGGATTCACGACAGA
>JAYTWO010000577.1:0-3680 GCA_043743415.1 Planctomycetota bacterium | reverse complement strand
CCTGGTGCTGCTGGCCTCGGCTGTGCAGGTCGCGGGTGTTGACTACGGTCAGCGGGAAGGCCCCGCGCTCGTGCTTGCCCAGGCTCTCGGCCAGCAACTGGTCGTACCACAGCCCGACCGCTTCCAGCCGCTTGCCCCAGGTCGAGAGGATGCGGGTCTTCAGCCCCTTGTCGCGCTCCAGCAGGTGACACACCGCGACGTAATCGAGGACCGGGTTGTCGCCCATCGGCGAGGTCTTGAACCGCTCGGTCATGTCAGCGGCCCCGTGGAGCATGGCCTGAATATCGACGCCTAACACAGCTGCCGGGTAGAGCCCCACGGCGGTCAGAACGGAAAAACGCCCGCCGACCCCGTCCGGAATCGGGAACACGTCCGGGTACTTCGCCGAGTTCGACACATCGCGCAGCTTGCCGACCTCGCCCGTGATCGGCACGACGAGGTGGCGAGCCAGATCCGATCCGGCTCCGTAGTAGTGTTCGAGGGCGTTGCGGAAAATGCGGAAGGCGGCTGCGGTTTCGAGTGTGCCCCCCGACTTGCTGATGACGCAGATGCCCCAGCGCTGGGTCAACTCCTGGGGGTTCTGGCACTTCAGTGAGAGAAGTTGGAGCAACCCGTGGACGGCATCGTTGTCGACATTGTCCCCCTCGAAGTACAGCCGAGGGGCGCCGCCGCGATCGGCCCGCGCGAGGTCGTTGTGATACGGATGACACACCGCCTCCATGATCGCTCGCAGCCCCATGTACGACCCGCCGATTCCCAGCGACACGAGGATGTCGATCTGGTCCCGCAGCCGCTTCGCCGACGCTGTCATGCGGTCGAGCAACTGGTCCGCTCCACCGGCGAGCAGTTCCGCTGGCAACTCGATGAACCCGGCATCGAGCGGTTGCTTATCTGCCGCGATTTTCCGGTTCTGCTGGAGGTCCACCACATCGGTCAGGGTCTCGGCCCGAGCGGCGTCCAGCGACGGCTTCAGGCCGCGCAGAGCCGCAGGCTCGATGAATTTCAGGGCGGCGGATGGATCGTAACGGAGGGTGTGGGGCATGGGGCTCTCGGCATCGGGGGACGGTTGACGGATTGTCGCACGACGCGACGCGTCGTGACTCTCGGCTACCACACCTGAATCTCTAACTCCAACTCCACCCCATGTGCCTCGGCGACCTTGGTCCGCATCACGTCGATCAGCTTCAACACATCCGCCGACTTTGCTCCCGGTTCGGTGATGATGAAGTTGCCGTGGCGGTCGCTGACTTCGCACTGGCCGATCTTCATGCCCTTGAGGCCCGCCTGCTCGATCAACGCTCCAGCACTCAGGCCCCGCGGGTTCTTGAACACGCAGCCCGCCGATTGATGCGAGAGCGGCTGGGTTGATTTCCGCATGACCCACAGCTTGCGGATGCGCTCAGCGATGTCGTCGGGGTTGTCGGAGGTGAGTGCGAATTCGGCCTCGATCACGCAGAGTTCGTTGATGCTGCTGTGGCGGTATTCGAAGACGAGTTCGTCGCCCTGGCGGACAAATTGTTCGCCTTGAGCGGTGATGACGGTGACGGAGTGCAGGTGGTCACCGATCTCGCCGTTGCGACCCCCGGCGTTTCCCTTGAGGGCACCGGCGATGGTGCCGGGGATGCCCACGAGGGTGTCGAGTCCGGCCAGCCCGGCCTTCACTGACTCGGAGATGACGTGCGACAGCGCCGCCCCGCCGCCCGCTCGCAGACGTTGGCCCTGGATGTTCACCTGAGCGAAGGAGGGATCGGAGAGGCGAATCACGACCCCGCTGACCCCCTCATCGCGGACAAGCAGATTGGAGCCGCCGCCCAGCATGTGGACTGTGACCCCGTGCTCGTGACAGGTGCGGACCACCGCGATCAGTTCCTCGACGGAGCGCGGCTCGATCAGACGCTGCGCAGGGCCGCCGATCTTGAGCCAAGTGAGCGGAGCCAGCGGCTCGTCATGACGCGTGATGTGTTTGAAGTCGTCCAGTGAGCTCATGGTAGATGCGATCGATGTCCCCGGCCCCGACTGTCAACACGATATCGCCGGGCCGCGTGTGAGTCTCCAATGTGGTCCACGGATGGTCAAGGTCGGAGACAAAAAGAGCGGGAGTGCCGGAGTGATGGATGCCCTCGGCCAGTTGGCGGGCGAGGATCTTTTGTTCGGTGCCACTGGCTTCTCTCGCTCCGAACACGGGGAGGACGAGGACGCCATCGGCCCGGCTCAGTGCGGCCACGAAGCCCTCGAACAGCTCGCGCGTGCGGGAGATCTGATGCGGCTGAAACAGGCACCAGACGCGGCGGTTGGGATAGCGGTCGCGCGCGGCGTCGATGAGGGCCTTCACCGCTGTCGGGTGATGGGCGTAGTCGTCGACCCAGGTGCGTCCGCCCCAGTCGCCTCGGTGTTGGAACCGGCGGGCGATGCCTGCGAACGTGGCACATGCCGCGCGGCAGGTTTCAGAAGAGACACCGTGTTCGAGGGCGATGGCCAGGGCGGTCACGATGTTAACGGCGTGGTGATTGCCCCACTGCGGGCACTCGATGTCGAGCGTCGATTGGTCGGGGAGCCTCACCGTGAGTGACAGCCCGGCGGGGGAGGTCTCCACTCGTTCGACGAAATAGTCGGCTGTCTCGTCGGTGGTGGAGACGAAGACCTTTCGAGAGGGGCAGGCCGAGAGGATCGACAGGGTCGCCTGACAGTCGAGGTTGGCCACGAGCAGACCATCGGCGGGGAGGTTCTCCATGAACTCGCGATAGGTCGCCAAGGCTCGGTCGAACGTCGGGAAGCAGTCGAAATGGTCCGGCTCGATTCCGAGTAACCCGACCACACGTGGGGTCAACTCCAGAAAGTGCCCGCGGTATTCGCAACTCTCGGCGACGAGTGTCGCCTTTCTCTCCGCGGCAGGACGCCCTTTTGCGGAACAAAAGGCGACACTCTCGAACACCCCGTTGAGCCCGGTGTCGAGCATTTCGGCTCCACACAGAATCGATGGTGCCAACCCCGCGTACCGCAGCAGATGGCCGACGAGGGCCGTCGTCGTACTCTTCCCATGCGTCCCGGCGATCGAGATCCCGTCGCGGCCCCGCATCAGTTGACCCAGAGCCTGCGGGTAGGACCACTGCGGCACCCCGCGTTCCTGAGCCGCCTGTCGCTCGGGATTCGTCACCGGCACAGCGGGGCTATAGATCAGTAAATCCAGCAGCGGCGGCAGATGCTCCGCCGAGTGTTCAGGGATCAGCCGCATCCCCCGGCTGTGAAACTGGGCGATCACTTCGGGAGTGGCCGAGCGATCCGACCCACTGACCTGCCACCCCGCCGCCGAGAACCACTCGGCAATCGCCTTCATCCCCGTCCCCGCCATGCCGACGCAGAACACTCGACGCACTGCCGCTCCGCCCACCGCGACGCCGATCGAGTCGGCAACGGTGCGGAGTATTTCCGATTCGGGCCGTCCTGGCCGCGAGCTGCTCATCCATGAGTCCTGAGAGTGGCTGTCGCCTGGGTGCGGCATGAGCCATGCATCCAAGTGGCGAGAGTATCCGCAAAACGGGCGGTGAAGTGAAGAGGAGATGTGTTCGCCTGCCTGTTCGGAGTGCGAGACGCACTTTGCAAATTGGATTGTTGCTCGCATCGGACATCCACTCGCGCCCTCCTTGTCCCGTCAGGGACACCCGACAATAGCCCACCGATTC
>JAYTWO010000576.1:0-2774 GCA_043743415.1 Planctomycetota bacterium | reverse complement strand
TGCCGGGGTTTCCGTGCCTGGGGTCGTGGGTGTCGTATGGGCTGGGTCGGCTGACGGACGATCTGCCGACGTTTGTGGTGCTCCCCGATCCGAAGGGGCTGCCGTACAACCAGAAGGGGAATTTCAGTGCGGGGTTCCTGCCGGTCGCACACACCGGGACGACGCTCAACATGGCAGCCGCCTCGCCGATCAACGATCTGTTGCCGCCGGTCGAGGCCAAGCAGATTACCTCCGCGAGTGAGCGCGAGGGGCTGGACCTGTTGCGGGAGCTGAACGCCAAACACCTCGCCGAACACCCCGGCGACACGCGCCTCGACGCCCGTATCTCCAGCTACGAACTCGCCGCCAAGATGCAACTGGCCGCTCCCGAGGCGTTCGACCTCACCCGCGAGAGCCAGCCGACGCAACAGCTGTACGGGATCGATGACCCGGTGACGGCGGACTTTGGGAAGCGGTGCCTGACCGCGCGAAGACTGGTGGAGCGCGGGGTGCGGTTCGTGCAGCTCTGGAGCGGAGCCGGAGGCCCGAGCAACAACTGGGACAACCACACCGACATCATCCATGAACTTCCGAAGGTGGCTCACGCGACCGACAAGCCGATCGCCGCCTTACTGGCAGATTTGAAGGCGCGCGGCATGCTGGAGGACACGCTCGTCCTGTGGAGTACCGAGTTCGGACGGATGCCATTCACTCAAGGAGCCACCGGTCGCGACCACAACGGCGGGACGTTTACGAGTTGGATGGCCGGGGCCGGGGTCAAGCCCGGCGTCTCCGTCGGCGAGAGCGACCCGTGGTCGTGGAAGACCGGGGCGACAAAGCTCACCACGTACGACTTCCATGCCACGGTGCTGCACCTGCTGGGGATCGATCACGAGCGGCTGACCTACCGGCACAACGGAGCCAACCGCCGGCTGACCGACGTGCATGGGCATGTGCTGACGGGGTTGGTGGACTCCTAACGTAGAACGGAGTGTATTCCGTTCCCATGGGCGCAGCCCACGTGGGTGCGACCTTCGCCCGAAGGTGGGCAAGTGATCGAGTTCCCGGTCAAAGGCCAGGATGGTTGGTTGAGCCAGGCCCGCGCGGGAGGGCGAAGCTCCTGCCGAGCCAGAAGCCAGGGGACACGTCAACTCGCAGTCGCGGCTCGGCATGAGCCTTGCCCTCCCGATGGAAGCGAACCCCACAATCAAGCATTGACGGGGCACAAGTTCCCTCACCGGACTTGATCGCCACCAAGGGGGCATACATCTCACCCGATATCTGCCTTCTGCCGCGAGTTCACATTCCCCCTACTAATCGGATATCCTGCGTACCCGGAGTTCGAAGAATCTCCTCTTCCCCCATGTCGCTCCCCCAAGGGTTCATTCATGCGTTGTTTGCCTGTGCTGTTCGGTCTCTGCGGGTGGTTGCTGTGGGCAGTGCCAGGGTTGGCCGCTGATCCGATCCAGGTGTTGTTCCTGGGTGATGCGGGTCATCACCGGCCCGGGGATCTCGCCGCTCAGTTGGTGCCAGTCCTCAAGGCCCGAGGTATCGTGATCAAGTACACCGATGACTTGTCGGTGCTGAAGGCGGAAGCGCTGGCCCAGTTCGATGGGCTGTTGCTGTTTGCGAACATCGACGCCATCGAGAAGCCGCAGGCGGATGCCCTACTCGCGTATGTCGAGAGCGGCAAGGGGTTCATTCCGGTTCACTGTGCGAGCTTCTGCTTCCGCAACGATGACCGGATCGTGGATCTGATGGGGGGCCAGTTCCAGCGGCATGGCACCGGCGTGTTCCGCACGCGCATCGTGAAGCCGAACGACCCGATCATGCAGGGGTTCGACGGGTTCGCCAGCTTTGACGAGACCTATGTCCATACGAAGCACAACACCGAGAACCGCGTCGTTCTCGAAGTCCGCGCCGACGACCAGGGCTTCGAGCCGTACACCTGGACCCGCACGCACGGCCAGGGGCGGGTGTTCTACACCGCGTGGGGCCACGACGAGCGGACTTGGGGCCAGCCGGGGTTTGTGAACCTGCTGGAGCGAGGCATCCGCTGGGCGGTCGGTCGCGATCCACAAGAGACCCCCGCGTTCCGCGATCCGCAAGTCGTCGCCATCCCCGAGATGACCCCGATCCCTCCAGCCACCGACAAGACATTCCAGTACGAAGATGTCGGACCGAAGATCCCGAACTACGTGAAGAGTACGAAGTGGGGCGAACGCGGCGAGAACAAGACTCTCATGCAGAAGCCGCTCTCTCCACTGCAATCCATGAAGCGGTTCTCCACTCCCGTCGGCTTCGAAGTCCAGCTCTATGCCGCCGAAGTCTCCCCCGAAGGGAACGACAAGTCGTATCGGTGGGCGGGCTTCGAAGGGAAGCCGATCGCGATGACGTGGGACGAGCGCGGGCGGCTGTGGGTCTGCGAGACCTATGACTATCCCAATGAGTTGCAACCGCAAGGTCAGGGCCGCGACCGGATTCGCATCTGTGAGGACACCGATGGCGATGGACAGGCCGACAAGTTCACCGTCTTCGCCGAGAAGCTGAGCATCCCGACTGCGATTGTGATCTGCCGTGGCGGGGCAATCGTGCAGGACGGGACGCAGACGATCTACCTCAAGGACACCGATGGGGACGACAAGGCCGACCTCAAGCAGGTGCTGCTGACCGGCTGGGGGATGGGCGATACGCATGGCGGGGTCAGTAACTTCCGCTACGGGCTCGACAACTGGATCTACGCAATGCAGGGGTACAACGACTCGACCCCGGCTGTCGGCGACAAGGAACAACAG
>JAYTWO010000575.1:0-8462 GCA_043743415.1 Planctomycetota bacterium | reverse complement strand
GATGCCTGAGATTTGATACCCCAAGCATTGTCACGGAGGCTCACACTTTGAACCAAGCCCAGTTCCCGACGACGCTGAAAAGTGCAAAAGTCGAGGTAGCTACGTTCGCCAGAACGTGGGGGCCCGGAACCAGCACTCGAACGAGACTAACGGTCCTTGCGAGGATCGTTCGCCGGGATCATGTCCAATCCAAATCGCCCACCTTCTGGCGAAGGTCGTGACTCGACTCAACCCTTCTGAGGAATTCCTCCATGCGTTTCCCGATTGCTCTTGCGTGTCTCGTCGCCGGACTGGCTCTCACCGTGTTGAGTCTCGCCGAAGACAAGCCCGCTCCCGAACCGGCGAAACCCGCGGGCAAGGTCATCGAACTCTTCGACGGCAAGACCCTCAAGAACTGGAAGGTGCCCGACTTCGGTGGCGAAGGGAAGGTCTCCGTCAAGGACGGCCAGATCGTCATCGGCATGGGCGAGCCGATGAGCGGCGTCACCTGGGAGGGCGAGGAACTGCCGAAGGTCGACTACGAACTCACCTTCGAAGCCCAGCGGATCGAAGGGAATGACTTCTTTGGGACGATCACGTTCCCGGTGCAGAAGGACAGCTGCTCGTTCGTGCTGGGCAGCTGGGGCGGTGGCGTGACGGGGCTGTCGACTCTGGATGGGTCTTCCGCCATCGAGAATCAAACGACGGGATTTCAGGAATTCGAAAAGGGAAAGTGGTACAAGGTCCGCGTGCGGGTGACGAAGACCAAGATCGAGACTTGGATCGATGAGAAGCAGGTGGTCGATGTCGACTACACCAACATGCGGATCGGCATTCGCATCGAGGTCGAACTCTCGAAGCCGCTGGGGTTCTCGACCTACCGCACCTCGGGGGCGATTCGGGCGGTGAAGCTGACGGAGTTGGCGGCTGCACCGGTGGAGAAGAAAGAGTAGCGGTTGACGATATCCAGCGACATTGGAACGGCAGAATTCTTACGAATTCTGCTACCCGATAGTGTCCGTCGGGCGGAGACTGGCCAGTCTCCACACCCCACCGGCCACGAGCACACTCACCAGATTGGTCAGCATGTCGAGCGGATCCCACGACCGTTGGGGGATCATCAGCTGCGCTGTTTCCGTGAGAATCCCGTGTAACAGTAAAATCGCTATTGCCCACAATTCCGCGCGACGCCCGTAGCGTGTTGCGATCGCGAGAACCGTAAAAGTCATTACCAAGTATGCGGTCGCGTGCGCCCCGTACCCAAAGATCGTGTTTGCCCGCATCGACCCCCAATCGCGCAGCACTCGGAGGAGGCTGGGAACCGAAGGATGGAGCAGCAGTGTGGTCCCTCCACACAGTGTCGCGACAGCCAGTCCAAGTCGAGAGCTTATCCGTGTTGAATTCGTTGAGTTCGGCAGCATGGGCAGGATCGTTGGATTTGGAACGATGCACTCAATCGGCACGGGGCGATGGAGGCGGTTCTGGCGAGGACTGAGGTGGGGGAGACGAGACTGGAGACGACGCCATTCGATGTGCAAGGCGGCACGAGGCGTTGAGAGACCCGCGGCTTCGGAGAAGTCGCCGACTCTCTCGGATCGCAACTGAAGGGATGCAGTTTACGTGCCGTACCATACCGGGCCTGGATCATTCATGACCACTCCAACTCTGACCGGATTGATGGATCGCCAGACGCAGCGTCCTTCGACCGCTCCCAAGCTGGTGCTGGAACCTGTTCGTGAAAGTTCACGTCTGGAGTCTTTCCCGTTGGCTCCGGGGCGCTACCTGCTGGGCTCTGGTCCGGACTGCGATATCGTGATCGATGTGGGGGGCGTAGCGCCGCAGCATTGCCTGATGATTGTGGGGGCGAATAAGACGATCGTGAAGGCGATCTCGCCGCTCACCTGGATCAACGATGGCCCGCTGTCCGAGGCCGTTCTCAAGCTCGGCGAGCGGCTGATCCTCGGCCCGGTCGAACTCCGCACACGGCGTCCCGAGGTCTCCGAGTGGACCGATCTCCGCGACGAAGAACCCTCCCCACCTCCCCCTCCGGTCTCCTACCAACCGCCTCAGATTGAAGAATTGCTCGACCAGGCGCGGCAACAGTTACAAACCGCGATCGACGATTCACCCGGACCGGTGGCCGCCTGGTCGAATGCCCTCACGCTTACGGAGGCGGTACAAAGACACGCCTCTTTGCCGACGGCAGTTCCTGCCGATCAGGCACCCGCGTGGGAGAGGATGGCCACCCAACGGAGGGAAATCGATCAACGCGAACTGGAGATCACGGAGCGTTCCCGGGCGATCGAGTACCTCAGTACAGAACTCTCATCCCGGGAAGCGATGTTGCGATCACGCGAGAGCGAAGTCGCCTTGCGCGGGACTCATCTCGAACAGCTCCTGACCGAGTTCTCACAGCGAGAACAGTCACTGGCTGCTCAGGAGTACACCCTCCAGGTGCGAAACCACGCCGAGGCCGCCGCCTCGCAGTGGATCGCCGAGATGACCCGCTCGCTGGGGGCCGAACAGGTTCGACTTCAAGTGCTCGATGTCTCATTTGGGGAGCAAGTCTCCGAACTTGAGAGGCAGGCTCTGACCCTGGCCGAGCGGACCCAGGCACTGGAGCTGCAAGAGGCCGAACTCGCCACGCGAGCCGAGGTGTTGCAACGACAGGTTCCGTCAGTTCAGGCATTCGTGACCGCGAGCCCTACGAGCCCCGTCGATACGAGCCAGGTCGAACTCCGCGAAGCAGCGGTGGCCCAGCGAGAGGCACGCCTCGCTCACTCCACAGCGGCCTTGCAGGCCACGCGCGAACAGATTTCGATCGAGGCCGCCGATTTGGAGCAGCGCTTCGAGGAACTCATCGAGCGCGAGCAAGCCCTCCAACGGCAACAGTCCGCTCTGGCCCAGCAGGCCCGCCAGACCGAAGCCCGCACGAGTGAGGCCACCACGCAACGGACAGGACTCGCCGAGCGCGAGCAGGCAGTCGCAGCCTCTCTGGCAGACTTGACTGTGCGAGAAGCGGCCCTTCAAACCATTAAGTCCGAGCTGGACGGGCGAGACCGAGGCTTGCGTGGCCTGCGGTCTGAACTCGATATCCGGGAAGAGGCCCTCAACCAGCAATTCAGTCAGTTGCAGTTGGACCGCTCGGCGCTGCGTGCCGCTCAGTCGAAGCTGCAACTGGCGGAGCAGGCCGCGAACCAGCGGCTGGTGGGACTCGATTGGACCAGCCAACAGCGGTCGAATGAGCAGACGGCGGAACTGGCCGAGCAACGGACCCGCCGCGAACAGGATCGATCGGAGTATTTGCTGGAGCGGCAATCCCTGGAAGGCTTACGACTCGAAATCGAGGAGCAGCGAAGGCAACTGGAGCAGGAGCAGAGTGAACGTGTGCTCGTCACCGCCTCTGAGGTGAATCAATTCGAGATCGACAACGAGTGGCAGAAGCTGGCAGCGGAACGTGCCCGGTTGACTGCCGAGCGGCGGGACTTGGACTTGGCCTTGGCGGCATTGACGACGCAGCGGACGCACACTCGTGTGCTGGAGCCCGAGTCCAGCGAGGTCAGTGAGCAACTCCTGGCTCTGGGCTCGGAACGCCAATCTCTGGCGGAACTCCGCGAGCAACTGCTGGATGAGCAGAATGAACTACGCACGGAACGAGACGAGATCCGGCAGACCCGGACTCAGTTCGGCCAAGACTCCCAACAACTGCTGACGATCAAAGCCGAGTCCGTGTCCGAGCGAGACACTGACCTCCTGGATCGCCAAGCCGTCATCTCGGAGCGACAGTCGCTTCAGAATCGGGAACGTCAGATTCAGCGGGCCGAGGCCGAGATCGAGCAACTTCGCCATGAGGCGGCACAGCTGCGAACCGAGGCTGAGACGGGGCAGAATCAGATGACCACCCAGCGTGGTCATCTGGAGGAAGAGTGGGCCTCACTGCGACAGGAACGGAAGGAACTCAAACGGGTCGAGTCCGAACTGGACGTGCAGCGCGAGGAACTCACCAGCCTGGCGCAGCAGTTGACCGATCTGGGATCGTGCGGGGAGGTGACGACGCCGGAACCGGTCGCGGCCGTCCTCCAGTTTCCCCCACCGGTCCCGAGCAGGCGATCAGTGGATCGGCCCCAGGCACCGGCGTTTGCTCCGCCGGTCAGCATCGACATTCCTCTCGACGAGGAAGACCTCAGCGCGACCTCCCAGTCGGACTCCGCCGAGGAAGCCCTCGACCCACTGGCCGGATTCGCCAGCTTTTCCTCGATCGGTTCGGCGATCGAGGACGAACTCCCCCCCGAGATTGCGGAGATCATGCGGAAGGCGTGCGGGCCATCACCTGCCAAGGACAACCCACCACGCGCCAAGTCGTATTCACCGACGGTCACGGCCCCTCCTCCTCCTCCTCCACCACTGGCCCCGCCACACTGGGAACGGCAGAATTCGTCGATTGATGCCCGTGAAGAAAGGCGGCGGCTCGACCTGCTCGGTCGCTCTTCAGAATCCTTTGTCGAGGCCGCCTCGGCCCGGATGAGTGACCAGTCGGAGATCTATGCAGTGGTGGCGGACGAAGTGATCTCCGAAGAGAAGTCGACGTGGCCAGAGGATTCCCGAGATGAGGTGATCGAATCCACGGCACTGGATCTCGGTAAGACAGAACTGGCACCGGAGACTCCAGCCCCCCCCCTGCCCGCTGGACCTCCAGCGAGTGAACTGCGGTCGCGACTCTCCGAGATGTTTGGCATCGATCTGGGTCGGTTGCGTCCACCCGCTGCTCCGAACCCCGATGACATCGACTCGCCGCCGATCGAGTCCCCGCAAGACCAGTTTCAGCCTGAGTTCTCCTCAGAGAGGGAGGACACCGAGCCATTGACACCGGCTCTGGACTCCCCCGCCGAGGACATGGAAGAGGAACCGGCTGCACCTGCCGCGATCGATGAAGCCCTTGACCCCGTCGCAGCCTACATGGAGCAGCTACTGGCCCGGACCCGTCAATCGAAGCACGGGCACGGCGAGAAGAAGGCCACACCCGCTCCGAAGCCCGATCCTCAGCCCGGGGTGCCGATGGTTTCTAAAGTGGAACCCCAGGTGATCAAAAAAGAGTCCGTCCCCAGCCCGGCCAAACCACCCCGCAAGCTCGAAGCATCCGAGAAGCAAGCCCTCCGAGCCAACCTCGACTCGTTCCGCGAGATCGCGAATACGCAGGCCCGCTCCCATGTGGCGAGGTCGGAACTGCGGCGGCTGAGCATCACGAAGAAACTCAAGCAGGTGTTTCTGGCCCTCAGCGGCGGCATTGCGCTGATTCTCATCAGTACCGAACTCTGGGCGACCCTCCATTACCGCGTGGAGATCGCCGCATCCCTGCTCGCGTTGGCGTTCCTGGGTTATGACTACTATCGCACTCAAGCCCGGCTGCGCGAGTTGGAGTTGATTGCTCCCCTGGAAGCGGAGACTGATGACGAGGACGAGGGGGGCGAGGCGTAAGCGATGTCGCTCCGCGATCGCATTCCGCCAACCGGGTAGTGTCTCAATGCCCACCGGTTGCAACCGGTGGGCGTTCTCAATGTTCATGATGCCCCTGACGCCGCTCGTTGAGCGTTGTCGGAGCCCCGAGCAGCCCGAGAATCCCCAACCCGTAGAACGTGTACTCGACATCGGCCAGCGTGTCCCACTCGGCCGCCCGGAACCCGCCCGTGGGGAGTTCCAGATTCTTCTCGACGTAGAGCCGCAGGATCGGTGGGTCGACCAGAGCCGCCACCTCAATGTCCTGAGCCGTTAAGACAGCAGTGAAGGTCGACAACCCATCTGGAATCGGGATCCGGCTGTTGGCCAGGAACGCCGCATCATCCGTCCGCACATCGACTAGAAACGCGGCGATGTCCTCACGCAGTTCGGAGTCCACTCGCCCTTGCATGTGCAGCAGCGCACAGGCCGCAGCTGTGGGGTTGGTGCCGCTGCGTTTCATGGGGGCGATCTCGACGAACCCGCCATCGTCGCGCTGGCGGTCGTAGATGAACTGGGTCAAGGCGTTGGGGCGCGGCACGGTCTTGCCGAGTAACTGATACGTGAGGACCACCAGGAACGTGTGGTAGGTGCTGCTGGTCGCCCCTTCGGTCCCCTTGGCATACCCGCCGTCCTTCATGCGGAGTGATTCGAGCTTGGCCGCGATCTGCTCCGGCCAGTCGGGCGGCTCAACGGCCAGCGGGTCTTCTCCCCCAGCCAACTGGATCATGGCCGACATCGACAACCAATTGATGAGGTCAATCACGCCCAAATTTCGCCAGTCAAATGTCTTCAGGTATCCGTGGACGTGACCGGCAATCTCCGGCGTCAACTCCCCCAGGATCTGCAACCCCCGCACCGCAAACGCACTGTAATACAGGTCCGATCCCCCCTCCCGCCCCGTGAACCCGCCGTCCGGCAACTGCTTCGACAGCAGGAAATCGCGATGCCGTTGCCGCCTCTCCAGCGGCAGATACCGCAACCCGGCGGAGAGCCGTTCCGCGAGACGCACAAGATACGGAAGCTGAGACATGCCGAGTCGGTCAATCGGAAGCGGTGAGTGAGATGAATTCTCGCGGGGACACGCACTGTATCAGTTCGACGCCAGTAACCCGAAGCGTCAGCGAGGGCGGATGCTTGCGGATCGTCCACGCGGAGACGCTCCGCTGTGCCAAGCCTTCGCGTCGCGTGTGTGCATCACAATAGTAGGCAGCGTTCGGAAATTCACCACGGAGGCACGGAGAACTCCACATGTGCGAGAACGCAGGTGAGCCGTGCTGATCACTCGATGGGACAGGATGAACAGGATCAACAGGATCCACAGTACGGTTTCCGTCGCTGATGCAGCATGTGGGCATCCTGTTGATCCTGTTGATCCTGTCAAATCTTCCTCGTCCTGTGGCAAAGTGGTGCCAGTCATCCCAGAGTTGCTCTGCTCCGTGCCTCCGTGGTGAATCTCTGCCGACTTTTCTGACGCACACACTGGCGTCGCGGCTCAACTCACCAGAATTTGCTCCCTCACGATTTCCTGATATCTTATCCCCATGCACGATCGCATCTCAATTCATCCCCGGATTTGCCACGGCCAAGCCTGCATCAGCGGGACACGGATTCCGGTGTATCAGGTGATTCGAATGTTCGCGCACGGAGACACCATCGACGCACTGTTAGACGCGTATCCATCGATCACGCGGGAGGATATTTTGGCCTGCCTCGACTACGCCGCGTCGCTCGCCGAGGAGCAGGTCACCCCGCTGGATGATGTGGTTCTGGTATCATGAGGATTCTCGTCGACGAGATTATTCCGAAGATCCCGGTGTCCGCACTCCAGACGATGGGACACGATGTTCTCGACATTCGGGGCACACAGCGACAGGGGATGTTCGACGACGAACTGTGGACTTTGGCTCAGACAGAACAGCGGATCCTCGTCACGACGGACAAGGGATTCGCCGAGCACCGCGACGAGCCGCATTGCGGCATCCTCGTCATTCGGTTGAAGCAGCCCAACGAGCAGCGAATTCACGCACGCATTATGGCTGCGTTCCGGCAATTGACGGAGTCCGATGGGCCGGGTTTGCGACTGGTCATGCGCGATGCGGTGCAGAGTGTCCATCGAGCGTGAGCACTGACCACTCCACGGTGGACTGATGTCCGGTGATCGCTCTCGAATACATTTGTGGAACGGTTTTGCCCCTCGGTCACAGGTTCTGCTGGGGTTGCATCTCCCCGAAGCTCTACTTCGCCGCAGACCGGCAACGCGGGAATGCTCCGCTTCGAACACTTCGCGTCGCAGCTAAACGGGGGACTCGCGTCCGGTCGCGTTTTCACGATGTTTGAACACTGTCCGCGTCACCCGGTGTCCACTATCATCCGGGGCTACGTGTACTGCCACCACTGCTGGACTTGCGACGGAACCGTCCATGGGAATCGAATTCAAGCTGCCCAACCTCGGCGAGGGAGTCTCCTCCGCCGATGTGGCTGAAATCCTGGTCAAGGAAGGAGATACGGTCTCCGCGGGCCAGATTGTGATGGAACTGGAGACGGATAAAGCCGTCGTCGAGTTGCCCTGCCCCCATGCCGGAGTCGTGGGGCGAATCCTGGTCGCCGAGGGGGCCACGATCAATGTCGGCCAGGCGGTCATGGTCATCGAAGGGGCCGGAGCAGCCGCTCCGACTTCCGCACCCAAGGCCGCAGCCCCCGAGGCCAAACCGGCTCCGGCGGCACCCGCGCCGGCTCCGGCAGTGTCTGCCCCAGTCGCGGCCACTTCCGCACCGGCCCTGACGCCCACCATTGTCGCGGCCCCCACCCTTAACGCGGCCTCAGCCGTCCCTACCCCCGCTGCTCCCGCCACACGCCGACTGGCCCGTGAACTCGGCGTCGACATCAGTCTCGTCAAAGGCTCTGGACCCGGTGGACGCATCACCCAAGAGAACGTGCAAGCCTATGTCCGGGGCAAGTTGCAACAGATCGCGGTCGCTCCGCAGCCA
>JAYTWO010000574.1:0-3703 GCA_043743415.1 Planctomycetota bacterium | reverse complement strand
ATCAACTTCGATCTGTGCATGCGTCCCGGCGATCTGCGCGATGCACTGGCCCTGACCGAGAAGTGCCCCGAGACGCGGTTCGTGCTAGACCATTGCGGAAACGCCGACATCAACGCCTTCGTCCATGGTGCGAGAGAGCCGTCGCACGACACGGTGGCTTGGAAGCGGGACATCGAAGCCCTCGCCAAGCGCCCCAATGTGTTCAGCAAAATCTCCGGCATCATCGCCAAGGCGAAGCCGGGCTGGACGGCCGAGACCTTGGCTCCGGTGGTCAATCACTGCTTGGATTCATTCGGCCCCGACCGCGTCGTGTTCGGCGGCGACTGGCCGGTGTGCCTGCTGGGGGCTCCGCTGAATGACTGGATCACCGCCCTGACGCAGATCATCGAGAAGCGGCCCGCCGCCGAGCAGGAAAAACTCTGGTCGGGGAATGCGAAGACGGTGTATCGGTTGCCGGGGGATCTCAAGTTGTAGCGAGATGCGGGCAGCCCACGTTGTAGCGACCTTCGCCAGAAGGTGGGCGAATGGGTGTCGACAGTGCCGCACTCAGAGAAGAGGTCAGGTTCGCTTGAGCAATTGCTCCAAGCCCCCACGTTCTGGCGAACGTAGCTACCGGCTGACCGCACTACTTCAACGAATCAACCGGGACAACCTTCAGCCCCTTGGCCTCGGCGTCCTGGACGGTGGTGATCAAGGCTTCCATCTTGGCGTCATCGACGACCAGGCACATCTTCTCCTGATCCTTCGTGGTGAAGATCGTGTGCAGGCCCTTCGTGCCCGGAACCTTGCCGAGCTTGAAGGTCTGCGGCATGTTCTTGGTGTAGCCCGCCATCTTGAGGGCGTCGCCGTCGATCACGAATGTGACTTGCGACTCTTCGCCGATGAAGAGGAATGCTTCCTGCAGCGGCTTGCGGGCAAACTCGATCTCGAACACCTGCTTCAGCCGCCCCATGACCGTCTTGGGCAAGGAGGTTCCGGCGTCAGCCACGGCCATCGTCGGATCGCTCGCCGAGAAGTTCGTGCGGGTCGACTCATCCCAAGTGAGTACAGTGCCAAGGGCCAAGTTCGGAGCTGCCTTGGCCGGAAGGACCGTAGTCATAGTCAAATAGGCCGGGCCGGTCTGGAAGATCGTCGCCTGTCGGAAAGCCTCCATCATCGCCGGGAACCGCCCGATGATCTGCCGGAACCCCGACCACGTCGGACGCATCATCCGCGTGGCGTTCACCAGATCCGATTCGATCGCAGCTGGGAGCCTCCGCGCGTAGTCCTCTTTGAGTGAGTCGGGCGTGCTGATCTTGCCACCGGTCGAGCGGCTGCCCATGGGGCGTACACGGACCTCCGAATGGAACGTGCTGCCGAGATTCAAGCTCCAACTGACGGTCTCGGCATCGGGGCCGAACCACTCGAGTAGCTCGGTCATGGCCTTCAGGGCCGAGGGTTCGAAGAGCTGTTCGGCATACGTCTGCGTGTCGGTGACATCCATAAATACGGTGACGGAGCGGTCGCGATCGGAGGCTTTGAGAAGTTGTTGAATGCCATCGGTGACGCAGTCGAGCGGCTTCTCGGCGGCATCGGAGAGATCGCCACCGAGGTTACCCGGACAGATCGCGATCGTGCGGTCATCTTTGACGTGAGACGCGAATCCGTCCTTCGTCATGACCAGCGGCTTGTCCTTGGCCGAGACCTCCTCGCCGTTGAACTCCAGCACGAGGGCCGACCGCTTCTCGGGCGTCTTCAGTCGGAAGACGGTGCTGATCTGCGGCGGTTCAACCTTCGACACGATGCTGATCCCGATCAGCAGTTCTTCGATCTGATCGGGGTTGCGGCGCGTCACCTTCTTGATCGTCGTTTCGAGCCACGTGATCACGTCGGCTGTGAGGCTGGCCTTGAGTTCCTGCGCTGAGCGCTCTGTGCCCCAGATGCGGTCGGGGTGCAGGTGAATCAGGATGTTGTTGGCCCCCACCAGCATGTCGAGAGGGATGGGCTCGCCCTTGGTCGGTTTGAATTCGGCGACCAGTCGCGGGTCGGAGGTCAGCGCCTCGCGAGAATAAGCCCCGGGCGGCGAGGGAATCTCCACGATGGCGGGCGTGAGCGTCTCGGGTGCGGTCACTGTCGTGACCTCCAGAGCCGGACCGGTGGTGCCCTGACTGCTCAAATAGAACGCGGCCACGATGAGGGCCACAGCGGCGACTCCGACGCCAATCCAGGTCGGAGTGTTGTTCTTGGGTTTGCGAACCGAGCGTGGCGTCTTGGTGGATGTGGAGGCGGCGACGGTTGTGGCCGTGGAGGTCAGGGAGTCATCGAAACCCATACCGAAGTCAAACGCCGACGCAGCGGTCGGTGCGAAGGGAGCGGGAGCGGCGTATGGCTGCGGAGCGGGCTGCGAGTATGGAGCGGGCTGGGACACGGGAGCCATCTGGTAGCCGGGCATCTGGCCCATCATCACGGGGGCCAGGACGATTCCCTGAGGCGTCTGCACCTGGACGTAGGTGACCGAGAAGGGCTGGGCCATCGCCGGAGCCTGGCTGGGGTGATCGGGCACCCATTGCGCTCCGGTTCCGACCGCCGGTTCTCCGCCCGTCGGTGCGTCGTCCGCGAGTTGAAGAGGAATGACCTCTTCCTCTTCGGGTGCGGACTGCTCCTGAAGCAGGAACGACTGCGCACACGCCGGACACTTCCCCTTCTTTCCAAGGAGTGAACGGTCTCGCAGCTTGATCGACTTGCCGCAATGCGGACAGAGCACCTGAGCAGACATGACAAGTCCTCGCACGGACACGGAGGGGAAGACCGAAGTTTAGCATCGGTTGCCGTGTGTTCATGATAGGAAGTTGGCGGTGGCCAGTCATCAGCTGTGGGGAGGAAGGCACGGAAGTGTATGCATCGGAAAAGTCGGCAGCGGCAGAAATTCACCACGAAGGTACGGAGAAAACCAAGCGTATCCACCTGCCGATTTGACAATCTGAGCAAGTGTGACAGGATGAATCCCCACCCAGTGAGACGGCCTGCGATTCATCCTCTGAATCCTGTTGAGCCTGTCTTCACCTCTTCGTCCGCAGCCTGTGGACGACACCCGAACGAGATTCTCCTCCGTCGCTCCGTGGTGAATCTTTGCCGTCTTTTCTGACGCACACATATGGGCTGAATTGAGACTTCGAATGAGTCGCAAGTGTCTATCCGCAGACGGTCTGTGGGAATTTGAAGAGATACAATTCGAGAGACGTATTGCAGTGATACAACTTGAGATACCTTCGGAGATACAACCGGTGACCGGATCAGATGTGAGTTGGACAACTTAGAGGATGTTGTTACCCCGGCAATGTCTGATGGTAGTAGTCGGGTGACCGCCCCACGTCACCCGACCACTCGCGACGAAGTCGAGACCGCCTAAGGCTGGCGCGCTCCCCGAAAGTTGATCCGTGTGGTATGACTACGGTACTTCAGATTCCGTCTGTGTTGTCTGAAGAGGAACAGCCCACCCATGACCCACCCGCAAACCCTGTTCTGGATCTCGTGCGGCCTGATCGGCTCCGCTGTGGCGGTGTTGGTGGTGACGGTGCGTGCGGCGCTGGAGAAGACGACGGGAGCGGGGGTTGATCCCGATCGGTTTGATGTCGTGCGGTTGGCCGATTTGAAAGCAGCGAGTCTGACGGTTCGACTGCTTGAGCCGCTGGTGCGATTGCTGAGTGAGTTCTGTCGGCGGTTG
>JAYTWO010000573.1:0-5026 GCA_043743415.1 Planctomycetota bacterium | reverse complement strand
GGTCTGGCTGCTGTCCTTGGCCTCGATGACGGCCAGTGGGAGGTTGGATTTGTAGAACAGCAGGTAGTCGACGAACTTCCGGTCGCCGCGTTTGACGGTCTTGCCCTTCACTAGGATTTGCCCGTCCGTGAAGTAATACTGCTCTCGAATCTGCCGCATCAGATCCCAGCCCGCCGACTCCAGGGCGGGGTTGATGAACTTGGTACAGATGTCGCGTTCGGTCAGACTGCGTTTGTCGATGTCACTCATGCTCGTCTGGCCCGGCGTGGAGAGGATCGCCTCATTCTCTCCCATCGTGAGTGATTGGCGGACGCAGGTCAACGCGCGAGTGCCAAAGTGTACCGGCGGGTGACTGCCGTGACGCCGAACCGCCATCGACGCAGCGCAGCCCCCCCCTCCCTACTACCATCACATTGCCCGAATGAAGGAACTGCTATTTCCCGTCAGTGGTGGGTGCGGTTTGGAAATGGTTTCCCCGAAAAGGACCCGCAGAGGGTCTGGACACGTCACTCCCGTCGAGGATTCGGATTCATTCGTAATGCAGGCAGAGATCCGCAGTGCAAACAAAACTGTCCGTGATACTGATTACCGTGTCTGAGGTATCGAACCGGGGGGCGACTCCAAGGACCCGAGCAGGTCGGAAAATCCAGTCCATCTCGGCCTGCACCCGTTGGCCCCTGAGTACCGTAAGTCGCGCGGATCATCGCCAGAATCCCCGCCTTGATCGTCTCCGCACGGCGTGAACGCTCACGAGTGGCCAGCCTCGCAGGATTTCACGCCCTCTCGATCCGCCACGTCCAACAGCTCTCCCAACTGCCTATCTTCGCAATCTCTACAAACTCATGTTTTTTCGCGATTTTTCGTTGATTCTGAATATCCCATCGGTAACATCTTCATCGTGGGTTGGTCTGATAAGCGGCTGTCTGGAGACGGTCGCTGGGCGAACTTCGTTCGAAAGCGCTCGACACGATTAGGGAGAAGAGTGATGTTGTCGCAATCAATGGTAGGAGTCGCGGAAGGGTTCGACACCTCAATCGAGGAAGCTCGTCGCTGTAGCGGCCCGAGCTTCAGTTTGTGCCCCCCTCGTCGGGTGGAAGCTGAGGTGTCCCAGACCTTACGAGACACGCCGGGGGTGTCTGTGGAGTCGTTGTCGGTGCATCGCATTGAGGGTGGCGTGTGCCTGCACGGGGTGGTCGAAGTGGACGACCCGTCGACCGATCTCGAGGATGTGCTGCGTCGCGCTCTGTCGATCGACCGGGTCATCAATCGCATGGTGGTCAAGCACGGGCACTGCGAGAAGACCAGCACTGCGACGGACCTGTACCAGTCGTTCATGTGGGGATCGTAGCCCGCTCACACCAGGACGCGCAGCCAGCCAGCCCGACCAGTGCTGTTGATGCGCCCCCTCTCGCTCCCTCAGACCGGGGTGTCACTCGCCGCAGGAGGCATCTGCGGTTCGTGACGGAAGATCGCCAGCGGCGAGATGAGCCCCAACCGGTTGTCCAGCGCCAGCGGGTTGCCGTCCGAATCGGTCAGCGGCAGCGGGGGTTCCCAGCTTCTCGTTGCCAGCGTGGCCGCGACCATCGCCACCAACGAGACCAGAACCGCCCACGGTGAGGCGATGTACACTGCATCCCAGATGGCGTCATCCCAACTCATAACGCCGTCGGTCGTGTTGGCCACTTTCGTTTCACTCAGATAGTAAAACACTCCGGCTATCCAGGTTCCAATCCCTCCGATGATCGAGGCCAGGGCACCGGTTCGGTTCGCCGACTTCCAATACATGCCGCACACAAACGGCACCGACATCCCCACCAGCAACACCGACCACGCCATCATCGCCAGGTTGTACGAATCCCCAATCAGGCAGGCGATGCCGATGCAGGCCGTTCCGATGACAACCACCATGAAGCGGGTCCACCACAGCTTCTGCACCTCGTTCACTTCCTGCTTGGAAAAGAACGGCAGAATGTTCTCGGTGTAAACCGAGGCTCCCGCCAGAATCGCACTGTCCGAAGTGCTCATCATCGCGGAGGTCAGCGCGGCCATGAACAGGACGTTCAGCCAGACCGGCAGATAGGTCTGCGACGCGACCACGAGCAGACCTTCCAGATGATCCTTGTTGAGTGTCGGCGGATCCAGCTTGAAGATCATGATCCCGATCAGCGGCGACATCACCCCGAAGACAAAGTACAACAGAGCGGCAATGTAGCTGCCCCAGACCGAAGTCGCCTCATTGCGGGCCGACATCGAGCGCTGCATCAGATCCTGCGTCGCGATGCTGCCGAAGCCGATCGTGATCCAAGCCGAAATCCAGTAGAGCCAGCCGGTCAGGCCCGTGTAACCGAGATACCCGTAACCCTTGATCGGAAGGATCGCGAACGGTTCGTTCTTCACATACAGCGTGTCAGTGCAGGCCATCAAGCCCTCCCAGCCGCCGACTTCCTTCAGCAGGTACAGGAACACCGCCGTAATGCCCCCCGCCGTGAAGAACATCTGGATGAAGTCCAGCAGCGTATCGGCCAGCATCCCCCCCATCGTGGTGTAACCGGTGACGACCACCCCCACCAGCAGCACCCCCGCCCAGTCGGGCCAGCCCAGCAGGCTGTGAACCACATGGCCACCTGCGACGAATTGAGCTGCGGTCCACACCAGATAGGCCACGATCTGCAGGATCGAGGCGATGAGGTCGACCTCCTTGCCATACCTCTTGGAGAAGAAGTCGACGACGGTGAGATACCGGGCCCGCCGCATCAGTCGGATGAAGAACATCCCCGAGATCAGCAGGCACAAGACCGCCCCCAACGGATCGAGGATCGCCCCCTGCATGCCGTAGCTGTAGCCCTTGGAACTGGCCCCCAGCAGCGTCTCGGCCGCGAACCAGGTGGCCATGATCGACGCCGCCGTCATGTAAATCGGCAGCCCGCGTCCGGCGACGATGTAGTCGGACGCGTTGTTGACCTTGCTGGCGGCCCAGAATCCAATGGCCAGTCGCACAAAGAAAAAGACGACGATCCCGGTGATCACCCAACCCGTGTGTTGGTAACCCGAAAGGTCAAACGCGCCTTCGGCCAGAAGACGGAATGCACTGCTCATGAGAGTCCGATCCCACGCTGGAAGAAAGAACCACTGACTGAACCGGTTCGTCCGGTTGGCGAGTCCGGATTTTGGAGACAATCCTCGCCGGTTGCAACTCGCAATCGCTCCGCTTCGAAGACTCCGCGTCGCGGCTAACCGTGCGTGCGACACCGTCCGTTTAGCCGCGACGCGGAGTCTTCGAAGCGGAGCGTTGTGCGCACGTCACTGTCCAGACAAATGGAAACGCGGCCCCGGGGGGACCGCGTTTCTGGAATCATGTTGCGTCGAGACAAGTCGACTCGCTATTCGTGCAGGTCGTAACACATCAGCTTATTCTGCTCCCGCAGATACAGCAGTCCGTCTGACACCACTGGATGGGCCCAGCTCTCCCGCTCTTGATACTCCGGAGTGAACGTGCCATTCAGTTCGTACCCGCTGGGGGTCGCATTCACCAGAGCCAACTTGCCGTCCTGGTAGCGGAAAATGATCTGGCCATCGGCCATCGTGACAGCTGCGGAGCCTTTCCCTTCGCCGCGGATTTCGCCGCCCCACTTCACGTCACCGGTCTTCAGTTCGACACAGATTGGGAAACCCTTGTCGTGCTTGGCTCCGGAATAGATGAAGCCGTTGGAGAGAATAAATCCGCCGTGGTGGTTCTCGAACGTCTTGGCGTCGAGGAAGTAGACCTCTTCGGCCTTCACACCTTCCCCGTCTTTGCTCAGCTTGAGCAGACAGGAACCCGTGCCGTACCCCGACGAAGCGAACACGTAGTCCCCTTCGGTCACAGCTGTCGGGATGTTGGCCACACCGTTGGCGACCTTGTTGTAACCCCACAGGTACTTGCCGTCCGAGGCCCGCACACCGACCACTCCACGACCGACCAGGCTGACGTATTGCTTCACGCCCGCTCCGTGGCCGATGACGATCGAGGAGTAGCCCGCAGCGTCAACGCCTTTTTCGCCAAACGAGGGAACCGCACTCTTCCAGACCTCTTCACCCGTCTTCTTGTTCAGCGCGACAATCATTGCCGCGTCACCTCCGGGAGTGCAGAGCACCAGATCGCCATCCACTAGCGGGGACTCCGAGAACCCCCAGTTTTTCTGCAACCTGCCGCTCCAGTCCTTGAACGCACGGGTCCAAACGATCTCCCCATTCGCCACCTTCAGGCAACTGATCCGGCCATCCGAGGTGACGACATACAGCTGGTCGCCATCAATGCTCGGCGTGCAGCGCGACCCGCCATAACCGTGATCCGGTTTGCCTTCGGTGACAACCTTGGTCCAAGCCACCGTGTGATCAGCCAAGTTGACCTTAATGACGGCTTGACCGCCTTTCAGATTGCCGGTGGTGTACAGCGAGCCCTTCGAGATCGACACGGCGGCGAACCCTTCGCCCATCCCCTCGATCGTCCACAGGTGCTTGGGCGGCGTCTTGTCCCAATTCTTGATCAGGCCCGTCTCTGCCGACTTGCCATCCCGGCCCGGTCCCCGCCACTGGGGCCAATCACCCGCGATGGCCACGGTCACGGTCAAACTCAACATGCAGGCCCAAACGGCACGCAGCGAGGGGGTCTGTCGCGCGAACATGGAAGCTCCTTCTCGGGGGGATCAATCAGCGGTTCGATAACCGCGTCGGGGGGGGATGAGCAGCTGGCTCGCGAGGGATTCTAAAGCACGAGGGGCGTTCCAAGAAGCCACAAAGTGCTTTTGCCAATTGGCGGTCTCCGGCCCCCTCTCCCCCGCGATCGACGTGACTTTCGCCTTGTGCGTATTGCGGGGGAAAGGGTTGGGGTGAGGGGGCACACCGCCCGCTCTGGCCTCCCCAGGTCCTCTCCCCCACAGTCGAGTCCTCTCTGAAAGCTGTGCCGATGGTGGGGGAGAGGGAGCAGTGACGACGGAGTACCGCCAACGGGCGAATGCCACAAGTGTGTGCATCAGAAAAGTAGGCA
>JAYTWO010000572.1:0-2263 GCA_043743415.1 Planctomycetota bacterium | reverse complement strand
GTGGACTCGTTCGGGCGGGTCAGACACAGCGGGGACGGGCCAATGTGCCCGTCCTACGGGGCGCTGGCCCGCCCGCCAAGCCACCGCGAAAAGCCTCTCTCCAGCCGCATCAAATTTGCGCAGCGTGAACACAATTCGCGGATTAGTCGTACGAAGGCACGGAGCAGAAGCTGGCACGCTCAGCAGCCCCTAGAATCCGATGGCTGATGGCTGAAGTCGAGGCCAGCGGGTGGGATTCACGACACACACTGTCCAGAATCCGGCCCCTCGTGAATCACGCTGAACGCTGAACTCCTAAATTTCTCCGTGCCTCCGTGCCTCCGTGGTCATTTTCTGATCGCACCTACTTTTGGGACGCACACACCGGAGACGCGGCGACGATCTTCCTCCGAGCAATCGAGCGTTCGCCCGCGTACGCCATCAAGCCCCGGTGTAGAGCGGCTCGATCACCTCCCCGTTCATCAGCCGGTTCGGTCGCCCCAGCGGGTCGAGGAGTTCGGCGTGGTCGCTGACGCCGAGGGCGTTGTAGATCGTGGTGCAGACATCGGCGGGTGTCCACGAGCGGGAGACGGGATAGGACGCGGTCGCGTCTGACTGGCCAAGGACTTGGCCCCCGCGCACTCCGGCTCCGGCGAACAGCCCCGAGTAGACATACGGCCAGTGGTCGCGACCGGGGAGTGTCTGACCCGGCAAGGTCGAGATGCGGGGCGTGCGACCGAACTCGCCCATCACAACGACCATGGTGTCCTTCAGCAACCCACTCGCTTCGAGGTCGGTCATCAATGCTTCCAACCCCTGGTCGAGTTGCGGACAGAGCGTGGTCTTTAACTTGCCCCAGTTGTCGGTATGTGTGTCCCAAGTCTGGACGATCCCCATCGCCGCCTGCACGATCGGGACACCCGCCTCGACGAGACGCCGCGAGAGCAGCAGCGACTGGCCAAACTTGTTGCGGCCGTAGCGGTCGCGAGTCTCGGGGGACTCGCTGTGGATGTTGAAGGCCGTGGTGACCTGGGCCGAAGTGAGCAGCGAAAACGCGAGTTCCTGCTGCTCCTTGAACCCCTTCGCTCGCCCGCCCATGGGGTTCTCACGCTCCAGGACCGTGTTGAGTTCGTGACGCGAGACGAGTCGCGAGGGCGTGACCTCCTGCGGCAGGGTCAGCGAGTCGACCTTGAAATTCGGATCGTTGGGATCCTGGTTGATCTGCCACGGGTCATGCTTCATCCCGATGAAACCGGCGTACTGCCCCGGCCAGGTGAGCGGCCCCTCGATAAAATAATTCGGCAGCGACACACCGGTCGGCACTCCGTCAGTCCGGGGGTGCATGTAATCGAGGGCCGACGCCATGTTTGGGAAGTCGCTGCGAGACTGGACCCGGTCGAGGTCGCTCCCCCCGCGCGGCACCGGCGTCGGTCGACCGGTGAGGGCGACATGCGTGGCCAACAGGTGGTTCCCCTCCCCATGCGTCAGCGTCCGCAGGACCGTCCAGCGGTCGAGCATCTTCGCCAGCCGTGGCATGTGCTCGCCCAGATAGACACCGGGGATCGCGGTCTCGATCGCCGAGAATTCCCCGCGAATCGCCTCTGGAGCCAGTGGCTTCGGATCGAACAGATCGAGCTGGCTCGGGCCGCCACTCAAGTGAACCCAGATCACCGACTTGGCTCGCGAAGTCACTTCGGCGCGAACCGGATCAGGCAGAGCCGCACCGAGAACCCCAGCGGCTCCGATCTGGAGCAGGCGGCGACGGCGAATGGGACCGAGCAGATTCATCAGGGATTCCTCCCGGCCAACGAACGGCGACCCAGCATGCCCCCATGTCCCAGAAACGGACTCACCTCTCGGGGGATTGCAACGCACCCAACATATCAATTGTAGTTGAATCGTCAGTCTGGGGAACAGATATTGCGGCTAAATCTTGGACTGGCACGGCATTGTTCCCGGCTCGATGTTTCAGGGACAGCGAGGTATGTTACGACGCATCTGACTTGGCGAGAGCCGAGTGACACATCCGACACCCAGGGCAGGCGAGTCATGGCACAGCGCGACGCAGACGATCAGTTCGAAGAGGACCACGAGGGGTTCGAAGACGAGGCTCCGACGAAGTCTCGCCAGACGCGCGCCCCGTCGTCCGGGACCAACTGGGGCAAGGTCATCCTGATCCTGTTGGGAGTGGGGGCTGTGAGCCTGGCGCTGTGTTGTGGCGGCACGTACTACTTTTTCAAAGACGCCATGACGGTGGATCCGGTGAAGATCACCGCGATGCAGA